>CAVHMC010000029.1:0-12875 GCA_963636895.1 Oscillospiraceae bacterium
GAACAAGAGATAAAAGAATAAGAGAAAATTTTTTGTTAATTTTCAAATGAAAAAAATATTTTTGGTACGTCTGCGTAGTGACAAAGATTTGCGGCGGTCGAGGTTGGATGGTCATCCCCGCACTTTTCATACTCTTTATCTCTTGATGGATAAGATGATACCATAGAGACAGATAGTATAAGTGTTTGTGATTATATATAAATAATATGATATGATAATAATATTATCTATATACTGTTTAAAGTGAGAGAAAAAATTCTATACATAGCTATTGCGTCGGGCCGTGGACATTGTTCCTTGTTCCTGTCCACGGGCCGTCTTTACCACAGGTAAAATTGCACAAAAATTTTTGAATTGAAACGTTTTTATTTGTGCAATTTGCACAATTCCCACAAAGAACATGCGTTTGTCAATAGGCAAATTGCACAAAAATGTGGGGATAAAAACGTTTCAATCTTGTGTAATTTGTACAAATTGCACAAAACAGTTTTAGTGCATTTTTACCAACTTCCAGCATTTTGCACAAAAAGGTGTATCTAGCTAATAAACTATTTTTGTGCATTTTGCACTCTTGACAAAGACAAAAGTCTGGTTCTAAGGCTAAAGTTAAACGCTTAAGAGTAGAGCAATACACTACATCACATTGACAAGAGCCACAAGAAGTATTATAATAAAAGAAAAGGAACAAAGAGAGAGGAGTAACAACACTATGATAACTTTACAATTTACACTATTCAGTACGACAGGTAAATACAAACCAGTAACTACATTAATAAAAGTTGACAGTGTGCGACAATACAACGAGAATAAACAAAAATACCAACAGCGAGCAATTACTAAAATGTGTGCAGAAAAACATACTACTTGGTGGGCATTAAAAAGCAATGGTTTTACAAAATTAAAAGTAAGGGTTTACCCACAAAATAATAGTTGACAGTTTTAAAAATGTATGATAAAATAAGGTATACTCAAGAAAGGAAAGAGAGGTATTAAAATTATGAGTACAACAAGAAAAAATACAAAGAACAGAGTGAGAGCGTTAGCGACTAAAGGGTGCATTTGCTTATTAGTTACCATTGCAATGTATGGTTTAATGGGAACTGTTGATTACAACGAAACACATTACAACAGAGTAGCAACAGTAACAGACTGTAAAGGTGATGATGTTATTGTAGAAGATAGTCAGGGCAATGTATTTGCTTTTGGTGGCGATGGTTTCAAGGTAGGTGATGAGGTAGTGCTTAAGATGTATACAAACCATACAGATGACACAATAGAAGATGATGAAATTTTAAATGCAAAATTGAAATAGTAAAAGGTAAATGACTACCCTTGTAGGATACTACAAGGGTAGCACATTATTAAAGATAAGAGGTATAAATAATGGCAGATAGTAGAATCTTTGAAAAAGTTAATAAATGTTTAGAGCAATACATTGGAGGAGAAGTTTTTTTTGATGAGTTAGATAATTCTATTAAATTTGATAAAGAGTTATTAAGGGAATTATACAAAAAAGCAAAATCTGAAAATCCTAATTGCGGAGTTATCGCTAGTGGAGAAATTGGACTATGTTTACATAACTACGGGTTTAAAGTAGATATTTTAGTTCCCGGAGGTTTGCGTAAAAATACAAAAATTTTAAATCTTGAACCTTTCGTGTGTAAAGGTAGAGAATACATTTTCATTGATGATAGTTATTTTAGTGGGAAAACTGCACAGATTATTCAAGAAGAAGTCGAAAAATGTAATGCAAAATTAAAGTGCGTGTGGGTTGCTTATGATGGCTCTTATTTTGCCATACATAATGTAAAAAGTCTTTACAGATATTATGATAATTTTGACATTTTAGGAAGAAAAAAATAAAATAGAGAACCCGAACGGTCGTTCGGGTCCGAAATATTATACCACATAGTATGTGGTGTTGTCAAGACTTTTTTCAAATTTTTTTAAAAAAAATTTTAAAAATCCCGAAATTAAACTGGTTAAAAAACATCAAGAATTTTAATAAAAGAGGTTAAAAAACATCATTGAATTATTCTGCTATTTTGATATAATATAAATATAAAGTAAAGAAAAGAGAGGTACTAAAATGAGATTTTTCGTTCAGAATATTTATACAGATAATGAAAAGAAATTTCAAAGCCTAAAAAAGGCAGTTGAATTTTGTATAAAGGAGAAAAATACTTGCAATCTTATACACGTAGGTTTTTGGAATTTAGATTACTATCAGTTAGGCGATACAGTGGAAACGTTAATAGCAAGATGTAGAAAAATAATAAAAGATAACAACCTCAGATAATGAGGCTGTTATCTTGAATAAAATAACAAAGGAGTGTTGAAAATGAAACAGAAATATTTTGAAATGGGTGAAAAACTCACAAAAAGGCTAGGATTAGAAAATAGAAAAATAATTAAATATTGGAAAGCATACGAAAAAAATAACTTTTTTCTTTGTTGGCTGATTTTAAAGGTGGCATAATTGCCACTTTTTTATTTGTGTATGTTCGGTCTACCCGAACGTACGTTCGGAGCCGAAAAATTATATCATATATGTATCAAGTTGTCAAGAGAAAAAAATAAAATTTTTTTAATAAAATAATTTTATCCCAAAATTAAAATAATACTTGACATTTCTATATTTATCCTTTATAATAATATTAGATACTTAATTAAGGAGGTTTTATATTATGATTAATATTAGAAGTATCAAGAAATTACAGAATAACGACGGTTTAACGCTCAAAAATGGCAAAATTATCAGTTATAAATCTGGCTACCAAGTAGCTACAGAGGGGATTGAAACAACAAGCCCACAAGAGGCTATAAAAGCTGTTAGGGCATACGGTGGTAATTGTGGGATATGGTTAGAAAATGGCATTTATTATATAGATAAAAGTCAAAGAATAACCACAAAAAAGGACGCTTTACAGTTAGGAAGAGAGAAAAATCAAATAAGTATTTTACAGTGGCGTACAATGAAATTAATTTATTGTTAAAGGGGGATTATCCCCTTTTAACTTTTTGTTGTGACTAACTGCAATTAGTATTATCTAACCATAGTTAGTTTGACTTAACTTCTGTTAGTGATGTCTAATTGCGGTTAGTTTAGACTAACTCTTGTTCACTCAGACTAATTGAAGTTAGAAGTGTCAAACTTTAGTTACTATAGGCTAACTTTGGTTAGTTGTTTGAAACTCAGGTTAGCATAGGCGAACCAAAGTTAGGTGTTTGAAACTCTTGTTAAAGGCAGCTAACCAAAGTTAGTATAGGCTAACTCAAACTAGTTGTTTGAAACTTTATTTTGTTAAGCCGGACCGTGGACATTGTTCCGCTTTTTTGTCCACGGTCCGTCCAGCCCAACCGAACATGTGTTCGGATTTTTTTTGAGCAGTTAGTTTATCCTAACTCAAGTTAGTTTATCCTAACTCAAGTTAGTTTATCCTAACTCAAGTTAGTTTATCCTAACTCAAGTTAGTTTATCCTAACTCAAGTTAGTTTATCCTAACTCAAGTTAGTTTATCCTAACTCAAGTTAGTTGTAGCTAACCGGGGTTAGTCCTGTCTAGCTAAAATTAGTCAAAACTAACTCAAATTAGGTTAAAATACATCAAAGAACTTGATTTATTTTATGTTGTGCAATTTGCACAAAAAGTTAGCATAAATTTTGTACAATATTACCACTTGCAATTATACATTATAGAGTGTATAATGTATACATAAGATAAAGGAAAGGACAGCACAAGGATGCTGGTAGGTACAAAAAAATGAGTAAAATTTATTCAGTTGAACAAGACAATTCATATTATAGGGGAGTAGTATGCCTTGAGATAAGAGGTGAACATATTGACGAACCGGACAAGTGTTTCTTATGCTATGAGAGAAAGGTGTGGGAAGAGTTTGAAAATGGAGAAATAAAGCATATAGGTTATGAACCTATTTGTTTATTAAATGAACCAATAGATAATATAAATGTTTCACTTCATTTTATCAATAGCAGTAAAATTATTGATATTAAAGAAAACAATAAACATATATGGATAGCAAAATAATAGAATAAAGATAAAATCCTAGCCCTATATGGGCTAGGTAGAAAGAGGTTTAATATGAGAACAATTACAGTTGAAAAGATAGAAGTAGTAAGTTGTGTAATCGCAGTAAGTGCAAATGATAATATATATGACGCTTGGCTTAAGTTGTTTAGTAAAACTAGAAGTTTTGAAACATTAGTTAAAGATACAGATTTATGTGAAAAACTTAAAGAGATTATCAATGACGGACTTGCAACTGATGAAGTTTTCAAAGAAGAATTAATTGAAACTTTAAGAAAAATGGGCGAAGATATTGAGAATTGGTTATAAAATAAAATCCTACCCCTTGAAAAAGGGGTAGGTAGAAAAGAGGTTTTAATATGAAAGTTATAGTTTTTGATATGGACGGTACAATAGCAGACTTATATGGCTATCCAAACTGGCTAAAGGTATTAAGAAATGAGGATGAAACACCATATTCAGGTTGTAAACCTTTGGTTGATATGCGTGAATTAAATAAGGTTTTAATGGCTTTAAAAGAAGTTGGCTATAGGGTGGTTGTAACAAGTTGGCTATCAAAAGACAGTTCAAGAGAGTACAAGAGTAAAGTTAGAAAAGCCAAAAAGGACTGGCTAATTACAAGAGGTTTCCCTTATGATGAAGTCCATTTAGTACAGTATGGCACAACAAAAGCCGATTGCACTAGAAAATTAGGCGGGTTTCAGATTTTGATTGATGATAATGAAAAGGTTTTAAAAGGCTGGCATTTAGGTGCGACTATCAACGCAAAAAGCGATATTATAAAAGCACTCTATAGGCTTTTAGAATCTGAATATTAGAATGACAAATACCCCTATACGGCATTGAAAAATAGGTAAATGAAATGCCGTATAGGGTTGACAAAATAAATATTTTATTATATAATATATGTATAAGATAAAGAAAAAAGAGGTATTAAATATGAATACAATGAATTATTTACAGTATAATACAGCAATAGATGTAGTAGCAAATATGACAAATGTTGACAATGAAGTAGCAATTAAGACAGTTGGTGCATTATGCCAGATTTTCAACTTACAACCAGAAGAAAATCTTGATGATATTGCTAAGGCATTCGTTGAATCATTAGAAGAAACTGGTATCTTCACAGAAGAAGAGATTGAAATGATTAAAAATGACGAGCCTAACGAAGAAATCATAGATAAAATAATGAATATGTAATTTTATTATATATATCAAGAGTATGAAAAATTAAAGACAATATAATATATGAAAGGAGTAAACCAATGTCACAAAATCTTAATGAAATTGCGACGATGGCACTCATTGGCGAATTTGTTTCCGTCAAAGAATTACTCACCGCCGCAATGAAAGGTTTTGCAGAAGATGAAGATATTAAATCACAAGAAAATGCTGATTTATGTTTTAAGGCTTTGCAAACATTCCTAAAGTAATTAGGGAGCTACCGAAGATGGTCGTTGGTGGCTCGGTTCACTCCATAGCACCCACAAAGCAAGGTTTTTTAAATGAAAATTTAGAAATAAAAGAAAAATAAAGTTTCCTAAAATAAACAGTTGACACAACCCCCTTTATATGATATAATGTATATATCAACAGAAAGAAAGAGAGGATATATAAATGAAAAAAAGATTTGCTTTAGTTATAAGAAATAAAAAATATAATATGGTAGACCTTGATACACACGAATTGTATATAGGACTTTGGCAGATATTCAAAGCCTTATGGAAAAATAGAAGAAATTACACTTTATATATAAATAAATAAAATAGACAAACCCCGATAGCAGAAACACCCTTTCCTTTTTACCTTAAGTTTCTGCTATCTTTTTTTATAAAAACTATTGACAATCATTTAGTCTTGATGTATAATATGTATATAAGATAAAGGAAAGGAAGTAAATGATATGAGAAAAGTATTTGACAGACAAACTTATGTAAGAGCAATAGGAGAAAAAGAGTGGCACAGAACTTCAATTTTTAAACATCTGTATTATCAAGAGGAAGAAGAAACTAAAACTAGAATAATACAGTATGACAATTTTAAAGACACATTAAGATATGTAGCAACAGATGAAATCTACAATGCAGAAATTGAATATACTTTATTTAGAAATAAGCCTTATATTCATATTTACATTGCACCTAAAGAGTCATTAATGGAGCGTTCTTATTTTAAAGTTACAGAAAAGAATTTTGTTCCTATAGAGTTTAAAATTGAATATGAAGAATGTGAAGATATAAGCCTAGACATTCTTCAGAAAAGGCTCACCGCCAAAGAGTATTGTGAATTTATAAATGATAATTTAGATACAAAAGTAAAAAATATATTGTTGAGGGGTTGACAAAACCCCTCCCCTATGTTATAATAAATATATCAAATGAAAGAGAGGTAGTACAAATGGAAATGGAATTTGGATATGCAAAAGGAGAACTTCTTCAAGGCGGAGATATATTTACTTTTACTGACACTGAAAATGCGGTGTATATGATGAGTTCTGATGAACGTCACTATATAAACCTAAGCACTGGCGAAATCTTCACTATCGAGTTTGAAGATTATGACCGCAAGGTTAGAGCGGTTAATAGTTATGTCTGCTAACCCATATGGACAGATTGCAGAAAGCAATCTGTCTTTTTAATTGGTCGGCTCGTGGACATTGCACCTTATTTCTGTCCACGAGCCGAATTGTGCGTCTGAGCGACGCTTGAAACGTTTTTATCTTAAAATGAATCAATTTACTTGACCTTTTTTAATCCCGAAATCAAAGTGGTTAAAAATAATCAAGGATTTCAGCAAAAGAGGTTAAAAAACATCATTGAATAACCCCGCAAATTTGATATAATAGACTTATCAAAGTTAAGGAAAGGAAGTATAGAGATATGAGAGAAAAGAGATTAGCAGTAATGCACAACGTAGTAGTAGGATATGGAGATGATTATGCTTTAGATAGTTGGTTGTCTGTAGTACCAGACGGAGAAACTCCAGAGGTGTTTAAAGAAATCGCCGCAGATGATGAACTATATCACGAGGCTTGGCAAGTGTTTAGCAAGATTATCAATAGTGACAGAATTGTAGCACTACAGTATATCGCAGAAATTGATAAAATGATTGAAGAAGATTATCAAATCTAAATAAAAACAAGGGGTGCTACAAGCACCCTTTGAAATAAAAGAAAAGAGAGGTAAATAATATGGAAGTAAATTTTAAAAGTATATTAGAATGTAATGAGGACTTAACAATTCATGGAGAGGGGTTAAATGATGGAGATACTTTTGTTTTTAAAGACGAACCAACAACAGTCTATATGATTGCGGATGGTATATCTCAAATTTTTAATATCGAAACTGGTGAAGCCTTTACATTAAAGAATGAAGATTATGAAAAACCAATTAAGATAGTATATGGCAAATTTCAAATTATATCAGTGAGAAGATAGGAGTTGATTATATGTTAAAAAAAGGAACAAGAGTAAGAATAACAGATAAGCATTTAAAAAGCAATGGCAAGTTAGGTACATTCGTAGGGTTAAATTCACAAGATTATTATAAAATTTATCTTGATGAACCCGTTGGCAAAAATGTATATTTAATCACTTTAAGAGATATGGAATCATTTGAAATTGCGTGGGAAGAAATGGAACCTAGTATGGCGAGAGAAGAGTGTTTTGAGTGGGTTAAAGAAAGAATATCAAATTTAACTTATCAACTAGATGCGGTGGCGAAAGTTGCAAAAAAGTGGGGCAGTGAATAAAGTCAATAGGCAAATTATACAAAATATAATTTGCCTTTTTGTATAAATTTACTACTTGACAAAATGCGGCGAAAGTGGTATAATAAAAGGAAAGGCTTTTATAGGGTTATATATTTCAGATGTTTGTCGGCTCGTCGATGGTTGAGACGAGCCGAGTTGTCAAGCCGAACATGTGTTCGGATTTTTTCTGAGCGGTTAGTCTTGACTAACTCAAGTTAGTTTATCCTAACTGAAGTTAGTTGTAGCTAACTGGGGTTAGTCAAGACTAACTTGAGTTAGGTATCTCTAATTCTGGCTAGGCATAACTAATACTAGTTAGTTGTAGCTAACTAAAGTTAGTTGCTATTAATTTAAGTTAGTTATAACTAATTCTTGTTAGTCACCTCTAACTAGAGTTTTGTTAAACTAATTTTAGTTAGATTACCCCTAATTCAAGTTAGTTATAACTAACACAAGTTAGACTTCACAAACAAAAGTTAGTTAAAACTAACGGCAGTTAGTCTAAACTATCGTCATTTTTCACAAAATTTTCAATTGAAAAATTTCGTATGATTGCACAAAAATGATACCCCCAACCCCGTATTTTTTGTGTAATCTGCTATAGTTGATTAAAATAACAAAAAGTTGTTGACTTTTTCGTTGTATTTGATATATTAGACTTGTGCTTGACGAACAAGGCACTTGAACATTTACAATTTAATATTTTAAGAGAAAGGTGGTAATATTTTATGATTATCGAATTTGCAACTATTGTATTTTTTATTTGTAGTTTAATTAATGTAATGTTATCTACGTTAAAAACCATTTTAACTGTTAAAGCGTCAAAAGGTGTGGCAACCATTATAAACGCTATAACATACGGTTTTTATGCAATTGTAGTAAAACAGTTGGCAAGTCTTGATTTAGTAACTACCGTTACAGTCACTATTTTAACTAATATAATAGGGGTGTATGTGTCAATGTGGCTACTAGAAAAGACAAAAAAAGATTGCTTATGGAAAATATCTGTAACTACTAAAGATAATACCCTAGTTGAAAAATTAGAAAAGTTTAGTATATCTTATGTAATGAACCCCGTTCAGTATAAGAAACAGACTTATTACAATATTGATGTATTTAGTGAAAATCAAAAGGACAGTTCTATTATTGAGAACATACTAAAAGAATACAAGGTAAAGTACAACATTACAGAAATTAATAAAAAATTTTAAAAAAATTAAAAAAGTGCTTGCAATCCCTTGCAAGGTATGATATATTAGTAGTGTCGAAAGACACAAGGGATTGCAACTCCACTTTTGACAACGTACATTTATAATTAAATAAAGAGAGGTATAACAAAATGAACAAGAAATTTTATATGACAGTAGACACAGAAACAGCAACAGTACCATTCGCAAACCAGATTTGCAAAAATGCTACTCAGAAACAGAAAATTGCGATTGCCAAACCTTTGGTATATGACATTGGTTGGACTATTACCGACAGACAAGGCAATATCATAAAAACAGAAAACTTTTTAGTTCAGGAAACGTTCTTTGTTCCTAATATTTTTAATACTGCTTATTACAGAAACAAAAGACCTATCTATATGGAACTGTTGAAAAAAGGCGAAATTAAGGTTGATTGTTGGAATAACATTATGGCTTTATTTATTTCAGACCTTGAAAGTGTCGATATTTCAACTGCCTATAATGCGTGTTTTGACTTTAAAAAGGCGATACCATTTACAGAACGTTACATCAAAGCTTTATATTCTAGTGATTATCAGCACTGGGAAGATATTCAGAAAAAAAGTTGTGAAGTTATTTTGAATAATGGTTGTACTGCCAAAAATGACGAATATTTAGAACCTTGGTTTGAATTAAGGGGTAAACAGTACCCTATCGCAGACTTATGGTGCATTGCGTGTGAGCGTTTAATAAACATCAATAAATACAGAAATTTCTGCCTTGATAGGGGTTATGTTACAAACAGTGTGTTGTTTTTCAAGTCATCTGCTGAAACATCATTTCAGTATTTAATGAATAACTATGATTTTATCGAAGACCACACCGCATTATCTGACGCATTAATTGAAAGTCAGATTTTAACAAAAGCCTTGAAAAAGGGCAAAATTGAGCCTACATTATACGCATTTCCTTTTAGGGATTTAGGTTCAACTGTAGATTATGCAATAGACAAAAAACAGAAATACGTTGAACCACTTCATGAACTGTTATTAAATTACATTGAAAACAATAACGGATTTGAAAAAGGTGGGGCTTATTGGAGTAAAATTTGTAAAGAGCTTGAAAGACTTGAAAATACAGACTTTTAAAAAAAGTTAAAAAAGGGGTTGCAATTCCATTTCAAAGTGCTATAATAGAAAGTGTCAAGGGAATGGAGTTGCAACCCACCTAATAAAAACAATTAAATATCAAAAAATTAAGAAAAGAGGTAATGTATTATGACAAACAAAAAAATGACAAAGAGAGATTATTTTAACGGACTTATGGAAGTGATTGAAAATCACAAAGACAGCATTGAGAACTATGAAGATTTTAAGGCTTTTATTGAAAGAGAAATTGAGTTACTTAACAAAAAACGTAGCAACTCAAAACCAACAAAAACACAAATTGAGAATGAAAAAATCAAAGAAAAAATCTTAATCGCACTTGATAAAGTTGACGAACCTGTAACAATTACAGAACTTGCCAAAATGGACGGCTTAACAGAGTATTCAAATCAGAAGTTATCAGTTTTATCACATCAGTTAGTTGATGAACACAAAGTGGTAAATACAAAAGTGAAAAAAGTTTCATACTTCAAAATTGCCTAAAGGCTATGGGGATAGCCACAAAGGTTATCCCCTTAAAATCTCAAAAAAGGAGTTGATAAAAAATGATTAAGGCAGAAGAAAAAGCAAATGAAATTAAGGGGTTAATGGAACGACATTCCTTGACACTCGAAGAAGCCACACAATTATGGGAAGAGGATAATTCTGACTACTGTAACGAAGAAATGGCAGAAATGGAGAACAAGGCAAAAGCCTTGAAACGTAGGTATGAGAAAGACCTAACAAAGAAACGCAAACCGACCGAAAGAGAACGCAAGGTCGACACAGAAAAACTTGAAATTTTAAATTTAATAATTCCAACGTTACAAACAATTAGTGACAACGTGGAACGCAAAAATGAAGTAGAGTTACACTTTACAAAAGGTGGCAATGATTACACAATCAAGTTAATCAAGCACCGTAAAAAGAAGTGATGAAAACTGGTGCAAGTAGTATTAAATACTACTTGTACCTTTTACTATTTTCAAATGTTACATATTGTATGAGTGCGGGGATGCCGGTATTAGTGACTTTTACCTAGATACAATGTGTGATATATCACATGCAAGGTCACATACTGCAATATGTGACCCCGTTTATATGTCACATACTATAGGTCACGCAATATGTGATATGTCACATACTGTGGGTCGCACATGCCACATACAATATGTGACCTTGACAGACTCATCGCAGCGTTTGCGGTTGCAACGCTGCGTGTTTAGGGTAATATTTTATTATACCACTTTTTCGCTCCGGTGTCAATAGTAATTTTGCACAAAAAATTTTTCCCAAAATTATGCAATTTTACCAATTGTAATTATCAAAATATTATGCTATACTATATACATAGATAAGAGATAGAACTCTTTACAAGGATTTAACAAAGAGTTGGGTTCTTGTAAAGACCTATCGCCAAAGAAAGGAGAATATTATGTGGACTAAAGAAACTCATTGGAAACACGATGTTTTAGCCTATCATCGCAAGTACGAAAAAGAAAAGAAAAAAGTGCTTGACAAAAAGGTCAAAAAGTAGTACAATACTTATATAAGGAGTGAGAATCAAGGCACTCAAACAAAAATTAAAAAAATAAAAAAAGTCTTGACAAAATCAAAAATAAATGTTATAATTACTATGTAAAGTAAAGAAAGAAAGAGGTGTTATTTATGAAAATCACAAAAAGAGAAATGTTCAACGCAATTATTAAAATGATGAATGGGGAAACAGCTACACTCCCAGTAACAGAGGGCGAGCCTTATGTAGTAACAGAAGAAGATGTTTGTCAGTTCTGTGAACACGAGATTGAACTCTTAAACAATAAGAGAAGTGGTTCAGGTAAGCCAACAAAGATACAGATTGAGAATGAGAAGATTATGGAAGTTATCTATTCAGTTCTTGAAAATGCTGGTGTCGGAATGACAATTTCAGAAATGATGAAAACTGATGAATTAAGTGCTTACTCAAATCAGAAATTATCTGCTCTTTGCAAGAAAATGTATGAAAGTGAGAGAATCCAGAAGAAAATCATCAAGAAAAAGTCAATTTTCGCTGTAAAAGGTGTAGAAATCACTGAAAAGTAGTGTAAAAGGGCGAAAAGGGGAGGAGGTTGCCCCTTTTCGCCCAAATTGTTCAAAAAAATATAAAAAATTAGTAAAAATACACAAAAATTGTTGAAAAAATACAGTTTTTGTGTATTTTTTTTGTGAAAATTTACTATTGACAAATAGTAGCAAATGTGTTATAATTGTCGGAGCCTGAGCGAGCGACAGGCTCCGAGTCCCAGTCCCATACCCTATATGGCGAAATTTTCTGGTTGTTTGAACTTGCATATTTTTTTCTGCCGCGTCCCGAAATTCTTTACCGACACCTCCGCATATGGCCGCCGATTCTGAGTGTTTGAAACCCCTATTTTCAAATTTGAATTTTAAAAAAATTTATGATATAATAATAAAAAAAGACTAAAATATTCCCGCTGCCTCTCTCCGCCTTTTTATAATAATTCTAGTGTCTTTTCCATAAAACCATATTTCTAACATTTCCTGCCCGTTTATCAATAGAATAATATAGCAAAAACTTTTTCTCTCACTCAATTTTCTGTGCTTATCTCTAGCTTGATTGCATTTTTGCAATTAAGCCGTATAAGCCTAAAAATTTTTAGCACTTTTGCTTACTCCATTTCTTATTCATAAAATCTATATTCTAGCATTTCCCGCCAAATCAATAGCACAATAATATAACAAAACTCAGTCCACTCATCT
>CAVHMC010000030.1:0-12698 GCA_963636895.1 Oscillospiraceae bacterium
ATAGAAGGGAATATTTTATGTCAAATTACGAACTTTGCATTGATATGGGGAGCAATTATACCACAATTTACAAAAAGCATACGGGCGTTGTCTTGTATGAGCCTACCATTGCCATCATCAATTCGTCTTCCAAGACCTTAAAAGTGCTAAAAATGGGGCTTGAAGCGGAAAAAATGTGGGGAAAGACAACTGATGACGAAGTCGTTGTACATTCCGTTGTTGAAGGTGTTATAAAAAATGTGGAACTCACAAAACGCCTTTTGACATATTTTTTAAACAAAGTTGTAAAGTACAAACTTGTAAAACCCGCAATTAAAATAATAGTTTGCTTGCCAATTGGACTTAGCGAAAGTGAGTACGAAGACTATAAAAAGGTCTTTTATTCGATAGGTTTTGCAAAAATTAATTTTGTGTACAACATAGTCAATGCAAGTTTTGTCGACGCACCATTCTTGCTAAAGAACAAGGCGTCTCTCCTTGTCGACCTTGGCGGGAGCAAGACAGAGATAGGTATTGTTATGGGTGGCAAACTTATAAGTGGTTGCACTCTCAACGTGGGTGGCAACTTGATAGACGAAGCAATTATCGACTACCTTCACACTTCAAAAGGCTACTTGCTATCTATGCAAACGGCGGAAAAACTTAAACGAGAAGTGGGGAGTTTGTACGAGACGGACAAAAGCAACATGGAAGTGCTTGTGGTGGAAGAAGAAACGGGTAACAAAATCTCCACAATTATTTCTTCCAAAGACATTATGCGACCTATTTACGAGAGTTATCTCAAAATTGTTCAAGCGATTATCACTTTTTTTGGCGAGTGCAGTAGCGAAATCGCACAAGATATTAAAAACGACGGCATAATATTTTTTGGTGGCGGGTCACAAATTACGGGACTAGAAAACTTTTTTAAAAAAGCACTTGATATGACAGTTTTTCAACTTGATAACCCCGAGTTTTGTGGTGTGCTTGGTAGCGAAAAACTTTTTTCCAACCCAAATCTTTTGCAAAAAGTCGTAGAAGAAAATTAAAAATAAAAAGATAATTTTCAAGACGTAAACTTTACTCTTTAATTTAAAAAAATAGACAAAAAACTTTGTCTTTTGGGTTTGTTTATTGCAAGTAAATCGTCCTTGCAACTGTAAAATAGCCTATAGATATAATTTTTCATAGGTTACTTCAAGGGCAGTTTGAATTGCTTTGAGTTTGTAAAGCGTGCAAAAGAAATTTTGATAATATATATATTTAATTTTAGATAAAAATTGTGCAATACAAACTTGTGTTGTGTTTTTACCTGCAAAAAATGGCTTGTTTTGTCGAATTTGTGTGGGTGGGCGACGTAAAAATTTACTTTTTCTTTTGGCGAGTTATAATTGCTATGGAGTAAAATATGGCAAGAAAAATAGTTATAACAAGCGGAAAGGGTGGCGTGGGCAAAACGACAATTTGTGCCAATCTTGGCGTGGCTCTTGCAAGACTTCACAAGAGGGTTGCGTTGGTAGATGTCGATTTGGGGCTTAACAATCTCGACGTCGTGACGGGGATAGAAAACAAAATTGTCTACGACATTGTCGACGTCATTGAAGGGAAGTGTCGTGTAAGGCAGGCTCTCGTTCAAGACCTTAATTTTCCAAATTTATACATAATGCCTTCCGCTCACTCGTACAACAAGTCAAAAGTAACAAAGGAAAGTGTAAAACTCGTTGTTGAAAGTTTGGGCGAATTCTTTGATTTTGTTTTGATAGATTGCCCAGCGGGGATAGACGAGCCTTTTTCTCGGGCGGTGTATGGGGCAGACGAAGCACTTGTTGTCGTCACGCCACACTTGTCCAGCCTAAGAGATGCGGACAAAGTCCTTATGCTTTTGGGGAGTTACAACATAAACAACTATTCGCTTGTTGTCAACAGGGTAAGGGGAGATATGGTGATGGACAAAGAGATGATTGACGCAAAAAAAATTGGTCAAATTTTGTCGGCTGATTTATCGGGCGTTATCCCCGAAGACGACAGCATCACCACTTTTTTATCAATTGGACATACCGTCAACAACACGTGCGAGTCGTTCGTGGCCTTTAACTTGTTAGCAAAACATTTGCTTGGCGAAACAAAAAAACTCTATGATTGCACACAAAAATATCGTGGCATCATGGGCTTTTTTAAAAGGGCAATAAGGAGAAAGGTATGAAAATCGCTTCAAAAATGCAAAATCGCATAGAAAATATGCTAAAAAGAGACAAAGAAGACGTGCCACCAGCCTTTTTAGCATTAATAAAAAGCGAAATCTATTCTGTTATGTCAAATTATTGTTTTCTTTCTTTAAACGACATAAAAATGAATTATTACGTCGACGAAAAGGGCAATTATCACTTTAAATTCGACGTTTCAACCTCTCGCCTAAAATCAAAAAATTTTTTATAACAACTAAATTAAAAGTCATGACATTTAAAATAAAAAGAATATCGTTTAAAATTGAAAACGGGACATCTAAAAATAAAAAGCTCGACGTTTAAAACCAAAAACTATAATGCCTAAATTCAAAATAACACTTAAAACTAAAAAAATGACTTTTAAAACAAAATAACGTTTAAAATTAAAAATATTTTTATAACAACTAAAATAAAAAATAACATTAAAATATAAAGTATTTAAAATTAATTAAAAAACGTGTTTTGTAATAAAAGTGCATATAATTTACATATATTTTGATATGAAAAAATTTTTTTTACGCATAGGCAAATTTTTAAAAAAATATTTAACTTTGGTTATAGTTTCGCTTATTTTTTTATTTCTTTTTGTTTGCGACCGCTTGCCCACCAAAACGGGCAGTGCAATTATGGACAATCTAAAATCTATTGCGACGAGTTTTACTCCTACGACGGACCTTTTTGATGACGGCAGTGAAGTCTCCTTTGTGTCCTATTTTTTTGGAATGAAAGTTAACAAAAATCAAAAATGCGACTTTGTTTTGCCTACGTCAAATCTAAATATTTCCACCACCGACGACTATATGTGCTTTAATTTTGCGGGAATTCTAAACTCCGTATCAAGTGGCAAGGTAAAGTCTATAGGCTACACAAGGGAAGGCGAAAAATATTTGGAAATAGAGCATAACGAGGGGTATTTATCACGTTACGTGGGGCATTTTATTTTGGGGGCAACAAGTGGTGAAAGTGTAAAAAGTGGTTGCCCTATCGCAACTTTAGATGGCAAAAATCTTGTGAAAATTTATATTTATAAAGAGAACAATCTTGTAAAAATTAGCGAGATAGAATGGAAAAATTAAGATTTAAAGTCCACCCCACTTTTTTGATTTTTGCCATAATTTTGATATATTTTGGGCAGGGATTTTTGTTTGTTAATTATCTTTGTGTTATCTTGTTGCACGAGTTTTCCCACGCCTTTGTGGCAAGAAGTTTGGGGTACAACTTGACGTCAATTAGTCTTATCCCTTTTGGGGTAAGCCTTGATATGTCTAGTTTTAACATGAGCCCCAAAGACGAGATTAAAATAGCACTTGCTGGCCCCTTGCTCAACGCCTTTTTGTGCCTTGTTTTATTTATGCTTTGGTGGATTTTCCCAAACACGTACAATTACACTCTTTTATTTTTTTATGCCAATTTTGTCACTTGTGTTTTCAACCTTTTGCCCGCCTTTCCGCTTGATGGGGGAAGAATTTTTCGTGGACTTTTTTCTCTTAAAATGCACAAAAAAATAGCGATAAAACTATGCAAAATAATCAATATTTTTGTAATAAGTTGCCTACTTTTTTTGTTTGTTTATTCTTTATTTTTTACACCAAACTTTACCTATTTATTTGTCGCTTTTTGTGTCGCAACGGGACTATTTGAGACGGATAAAAACAATGGCTACACCTATGTAAAATTTATTAGTCAAAAGAAAAATAAAAAGGTCTTGAAAATAAAAAATTTGTACGTTTCGTCAAGCGAGCAACTATACAAAATTTACAAATATATCAACAATTTTTCTTATATCAACCTTTATATTTTTGATAAAAACAACCGCCTTTTGATAGTTTTAAGTGAGACAGAATACGTCTCGTTGTGCGAAAATTTTCCCGCCACGACAACGTTCGAAAATTTACTAAAAATTGCATAAGTTGGGTTTTTAGGTCAAAAAAGTCGAAATTTTGATAACATTTTATATTTTTTTGCAAAAATTGTGTTAAATTTGTTTAACCTTTTTTATTTGATTTGTTAAAATATAAAAGTAAATATTTTTGGAGAAAAATATGAAGTATGTAAGAAATTTTGATGATTTTAAAAGATTTTCTTTTGAGTTTTTTGACTCGTTTTTGCCACCACGTTTGTCGGAAGAAATGGTCAATAGTTTTTTGCTAAATCTTGGCGACGAAAAGTCTTTGACGGCAAGCACTCTTGAGATAATAAAGTCTCACCCGTTAGACGAAAACAATGTGGCTGAGTATGGCGAAGCAATCTTGCAACTAGGCAATTTTGAAAGCATTTTAAAGCGTTTTGTTGAGCTTCTTTTAAAGTCTCACTCTTACGAGCAACTTTGTGCTTTTTTAAATAGAATTTTTTTGCCACAAATTGGGGAGAAAAGGTACCACAGTTGCAAAAAAGAATATACCATCAACGAAAGATATTTTGATAGATTTGTCGAAATTATCAATTTTTGTAAATTGGACAAGTCTATTTATTCGCCCTTCTTTTTGGCTATTTTAAATTCCACAAGCGAAAGTAAACTTTTTGTGTACAAAGAGCCTTTAAAGGAATATCTAGATGTCTTTTTGGCGGGCGACGACGATAGCTTTGTGGCGTGCTTATTATCCAGCGACAACAAGACTGGTATCGACGCTTATACAAGTTTGGACAATCAAAAGACCGCCAAGTCGCTTATCTATGATTATGCTTATGGGGAAATCAACAACTCTAGTGTGATAAAAAAATTGCTCGTGCAAAACAAACAAGAAAATTTTATTATTTTAGACGAGCTTTTGCAAAATGACGACGAGCAAGTGCGTTTTCGTGCTTGCCAAATGCTTGCCCTTATCAAAGAAGATAGGCGAGTGATGGATAGATTAAAATACATATATGTTACAACGGAAGACGCAAAAATAAAGAGTTATCTCGAAAAGGAGTGTTCCTTTAACTCTCTTGAAAACTTTGCAAGCGAGGAGAGCTTTTTGTCTTACGTTGATAGCAATATTAAATGTCCCCAAGAGAGACTTTTTGGTGCAAGACTAAAAAGATTTTATGAAGAAGAAGGGCTTTGCAATAGTGGGCTTAATGGCAAAATTTTGACTTTTGTGCTTGAGTTCTTTAAGTCTCGAGATACAAACCTTCAAATAGCCTTTGTAAAAGAACACCTAAAATATGTCGACAAAGATACTTTGAAAAAACTTGCAAATGTCGTCTACAAGGTGGGGCTTTTTCGTGATAAATTGCTAAAAAGCAAGTGGGCGTTGAGACTTATTGCCGTTTATGGAGACGAAAAATTGTTGAAAGAACTCACCAATGTTTTTATTGCCACTCCACAAGAAAAGGAAAATATGAAATACTTTGTTGACTTGTTGTCGCAGTCGGGCAACGAGCAAATTTTGAGTGTCGCAAAGGAACTTTTGTCTCATTCTTTGGCACCAAAGCAAGAGAAATTTTTGACGGGCAAACTAAAAACTTACTCTCAAAGAAACAACCAAAACTACGACGACCTTCAAGACAAACTTGCAAGCGATTTTGGCTTTGATAGCAAGGGAGAAAGGGTTTTTGATTTAGGCACAAAGTCCCTTGTAGCAAAAATTAATAGCGATTTGACCTTGTCACTTTTCAACAAAACAACGGGGAAAAACGCTCGTATTCAAGCAGGCGACATTTACGAAGGTGAAAATTTAAAGGTGTTTTTAAAGACACTCGAAAAGGGTATAAAAAAGGAACGAAAAAGGTTATATAATGCGTACTTGGAATTTAGACAATATGACTTGGATAGTTTCAAATCGTGCATTTTAAGTAACAATTTGTTGTTTTATATGGCAAAAAGGCTTTTTTGGGGCAAATACAAGGTGGAAGGCTTAGCGGAAGTTTGCAGGTTGGATAGTGACGGGGAATTAAAGCACGTTGCGGGAAATATGATAATAGAAGGAGATTACACCATTGCTATTTTGCAATCGGTTGACGGCCTTGAATACAAAAATGCCCTTGATGGTAGGCTTGATATGTTGTTCAATCAATTTAGTTTGCCCGTCTATATCCCAAGCGAGTCGGCAATGAATACAAATTATGTCGATGTCGCCAACGGGACCTTTTGCAATGCACAACTTTTTGTGACAAGACTTGAAAAAATGAAATACAAAATAAACGACCTTGATGCTCGTGGCGAGTTTGGCATGCTGGTTAAGGAAAACAAAGGTTTAAACATGCTCACATGCGTTATGTTTGACAAGGTAAATTTGCACAATCTTGACATGCCTACCACTCTTTCTCGCGTGCGATTCTTTGATTTAAACAAATTGACCAAAAATGGCAAAAATTACAATCTCAACTTTTCCGAGGCTCTTATGATAGGGAGTATCAATGTAAGGGTTCTCTCCAACGAAATCGGCTTAATTTTAAATGCTACAAAAAGTTAACAATACAAAAACTGTTAAAAAGATTTGAAAAGAAGTTAACCATGCAAAATTTTAACGTGTTTTTACACAAAAATGCCACATGTTTAACAAAAATAAATAGTATTAAAAAAATACTTACACAAGGACTAGCACTTTTGAAACTAGCGAAATAAAAAAAGGAACGATGCGAATTTAATGAATTATCCTTTTATATTAGTTTCAAAAATTATTAACTAAAAGTACCACATGTTTTATGAAAATAAGTAGTAGTTAAAAAGTATTTCACAAAGCATGAAAGGTTTTAAAAGAAAAAGCACACTAATACATTTTATTTTGATATAAAAAATATTTAATTATATTCTTTTATACAACTTGATTTGTTTGACTTTATTTTTACAAAAAATTATACTTATTTATGTATAATTTTTTTATTTAAAAAGGGCAAAAGTAGGGTAAAAAGTATAAACGAATTTGTTTATTAAACCTTTTGCTTGCAAAATTTACTTGACTTTTTGCCTTATTTAAAAAAAACGATATTTTTTGTAGTGACTTGCAACCTAAAAATTATATATGAAATCTAAAATATTTGCTTTACATACATACTCTACCAAAAGAAATGCAAACTAGCATTATAGATACAAAGGGTTAAATATGAAACAAGTTTTAAAAGTTATTTTTATATCAATTTTGTGTACGATAGGTGGTATGGCTCTCATCCTTGGGGGGGCGTACATTTTTGGTGCCTTCAACGAAAAAAGTGTGTATGCCGAGAACCTTTCTTTTAGCCAAACGGAAGTTATAAGTGCCGAGGCTTTTAGTTTGAAGATAACGACCGCGACAGAAAATGTCACAAAAAAAACTCTCAAACTTGTTGCCTCTCCGGGCGGGGAAGACGTGGTCAATTTTCCAAAAACTGTTGAGATTGGGGAAGACTTTTTTATCTCTCCTGTGACAAATGAGGCGAACCAAAATGTAGGCGGGGTGGTGGAGCTAACTTGCATGTACGACGATATAAACGCAAGTCAAAGTGTAATTGCAACTTGCAAAATTTTGATTGATGTTGACGTCGAGAGTTGTTCTGTTATCCTTAATACAAAAAAATATGAGATAGGGGATATCTTTACTCTTGCAAGTAAAAATAGCGACTTGAACTCTTTATTGACAGTCTCTCCTACATATGCACTCAACCCTTATAAGTCTAGATTAAATCTCAACTCTATTTCGCAAGATAGTGTGCTTAATGCGTCAAGTTTTGTAGATAAAAAGATTTTTCTTTCCTTGTCGCAAGGGGCAAATTTTGTTGTAGATGGCGTTGACAAGACTTCCACAATAGAGTTGCCTTATAGTTACGACACTACAAGTAGCAAGTTTTGCATAACAAGTGACATACAAGTAAAAATTCAAAGCGAAGGCGAGATGGTGCTTGGTTGCTATGTTTGTCCTACATATAAATTGCAAAAAGACGTGACACTTGACAATATTTTTGAAGAAAAAAGTCAATCAATTGTTTGTACAACAAATGAGCATTTTGTGGCAACAAATTATACGGTAAGTCGTATGAGTGTCAACACTTCCGCCACACCACTTGATATAAATTATGGCGAAGAAGTCACTATTTATCTCAATAATCCAAAGGCAGAAAAGGGCTCGCTTAATCTTGGAGTGGAGTTGTTTAGCGACAAGGAAGCAAATAAAATTGACGATTATTTTTTGAAATATAACGTTTTTGTAAAGATTGCGGGAGACGTCAAAGGCAGTTTGACTAGGGTAGATGGCACGTCAAACGACGCTGGGCTATGCGTCTATTGCGACACAATGGGCAAGGACAAGTCGACGTGGTGCTTTAAATACAAATATACCGACTTTATGGCTTATTATAACTACAAAAATTCTTCAAGTGACAGCAATAGAATAGCCCTTGAAGTTTGGTACGAAAACGAAGAAGAAAAAGACGAAAACAACAAAATTAATAAGTTGTCGTCATACACCTTTTACTTCAATCCAAAAGCAAATGAAATGACAAGCATAAGTGCAAACTATGGCGAGAAGGAGCAATTTGTTTACAAAAGCGGGAATAGTTTGAGTTTAACTAAAAACGATTTTAATATCGAATATTCCAACGGACAAAACTCTTCTTTTGACACAATAGGGCTATTTTTAAAGGCGGAAAACACCACCTTTTATCCAACAAAAAGCGGAACTTTTACAACAAAATTTTCTTTTATCCCTACCACCGCTGGCGAGTTTACAAATTTTTCGCAAGTAAGCAATTGGTGTAACCTTGCAAAATCTATAGTTACACTCACTCAAGGGGAAAATGTTTACACTCTCACCTTTAATGATTCGGGCACTGGTTATGCAAAAAATCTAGAAACCATCACTTTTGAGGCGGACAAGCAAATAAATGTGGTCGTTACGTCGCTTAGTTGCGCTTTGTCTTTAAGTGGGTTAAATAAAGAACTTTTCAATGTTAAAATCGCAAATGTCGACAATAAAATAAAACTACGACAAACAAAATTTTATGAGATAGTTGACAAGGAGCAAAGCAAGACACCACTGCTTTATGTGGATAGAGTGACAATTGCTGGCGAATATACTTTTGTGGATTTTGATGACACAACTTATCTTATGCTCGACACCGCGTCTTCCATTTCTTTATCGGGAATAGGGGATATCGTCTTGCTTGCAAAAAATATCTATATTGATGAGAATGGCACCGTTTACGCCCTAGATGCACAAGACAGCAATGTCGAAGTTTATGTTTATGAAGATATATCTTCTTTGCAAATTTATAGTTACACAGAAGATAACGTAAATGGCAAATTTTCTTCTTCCACCACTTATGACGAAAAGATGGGTAGCGGATATCTTCTTATAACTTCTTCTCAACTTGAGACTTTAAGACGCATAATTGAGATAGACGAGGAGAGACTAAAAATTAGTGTAAAGCAAAGGACCGACAATGTGTCAACTTTAACTGAAGCACAAAAGCAAGCAATTGTGAGTGCAAACAAAAACGCTATTACCTTTGGCGACCTAGAACAAGTCGAAAAAGACGGTGTTTTTATTGGCTATAAAGTACAATACACTATAGGGGAAGTAAAGACACTCAACATAAATGGTACTCAAATCGACAATATTTTTGACATTACAATTCAAGTAGATGGCTCAAATGGAGACGCTTTTGACGGGTCGTTTGTTTTTGAAAACGACGTAGACGACGATACAATTTGGTCAATAACCTTGGTTGATAAAATTTACAAGTATGTAGGCGTCACTCACGAGTATTCTACTTCTGGCACATTAGACAAACCTATATCCTTGGAAGCGTGCACAACAGGGCAAGAGTTGTCTTGGTATGTCAATAACAACGGGAACCGTTCGGTAACAGGTATCGACGTAAAATATGGCTTAAAGTTGCTTGAAACTGACACCGAACTAAATCTTGCAAATGCTTGCACGTACAAAATTTCTCTTGTTACAAATGGAAATAGAAAAAGTATACAAAGTCCAGAGAGTTATTGCACAATAAAGGACGGCAAAGTCACCTTCAAAAATGTCCCCTATGACAAAGACGGTGTGTACTATAGTGTGCAATTTTATGTTCCATCAACCGAGCACGACAACACCTATATTTACGTGTGGAATGTTACAAAAAAAGAATTTGAAAAGCAATTAAGTGAAGAATTAAATCAATTTAATGGCGTCACATTGTATTTTAAAGTGGTAGGCGTTGATATTCAAATTACTGCAAATAGTACAGTCACAATAGATGGCTCGACGGATAGCACACGCAATTTGTTTGGCGAAGGTGGGCTATTTACTATTACAGGCAACGGGAATGTTCCTTTAAATCAAATTCTCACTTGCTCAATTAACAAGACGCAATATATAGAAGTAAGCAATGATTATAGTAAAATCACGATCAAAAATAATCTTTTGATAAGCCAAGATTGTACCTTCTATTTCTATGCGGGCGAAGGTACGTCGTCTAACCCTATAAAGATAATCAATGGTACGGAAACCTTAGATTATTGCAACAAAACCATAGAAACTGCTCTAGATCCAATAGTGTACACAAAAGAATTTTCCGCTCCTTGTACGGAAGCTTTCATATCCGGGATAAAGTATAAAAATGGTGAAAATGCTTTAAGAGAAATAACAGCTAAACTTGCGGTTGTCGAAGATACGGACAACGTCGTTAGTAAAATTGAAGGCTTTAATATAACTTTCAACACTATGACGGGGACAAAAAATGTAAAACTTAGGTTGACCTTGAGCTATAAAGATGATAGTACCTATAGCGACGAGATTGTTTATGATGACGTGACAGTGACTTCAAGATATACAGATAGTGACCTTGTGCTAGGAAGTGGCAAGGAAGAATTTAATGGCGTCGAATACGAGACAATAACTGCTGGCACAATGTACAAAGAAGGGAGTGGTATTACACTTGCAAATGCTTTATTAACTGACCGCTCCACAATTAAGGAAATATCAATAGAGAGTATTACAAATGTGAATAGTAGCGACAAACTTTCTGCCACGACACATTTTGTGCAATCGACTTCCAAGGCTTTAAGCGATTTTTCCTTTAAATCAACAGACCTAAATTATGACAAACTTGTAAATATAGTATTTAAAATAATTTTCTCGAACTACAATGGGGCGTTGCTTATCGAAAAACAAGTGCTTTTAAAATCAAATTTAAATATAACTTTTATAAAAGATACTTTTTCCTCGTGGGACAGTATCAACCTTGGCGATTATAACAATTATTTCGTGAATAGTGCAATCCCATCATCAAACTTTTTAAATGACTATACAAGGGCGTCCTTTGAATATAATAATGCTGACGACGCACAATATTTCACAGACGTTACAAGTAAAGATAGTGTATGTTGTCTTAAAGTTGTGTCCGCGAACTCTACAAGCGAAGAGAAAAATAACGTACCTGTTACAATAATTTTCCACTACAAAGCAACAAATGGTAGCGTAACCTACACGCTTGATTTTGAGTTTACGTTTACATTAAATATTCAATATAAAGGAAATCAATAGTTATAAATATTGCCAATCAATAATTTTAAATAAAGAAAATCAATAGTTAAAAAAAATTGAAATTAGATTTGAATTTTTGCAAGGTTGCTTATATATTTTTGCAAGTTAAAATTATTATTTGATAAGGCACGCATGCTTTGATAGGACTTTTTACAAAAAACTAAAATATTTTTACAAAATGGGAGAAAAGAATGAATTTATTTGATAATCCAAATTATTATAGCAAGGAGACTTTTGATAAGATTGACTACAAGGACCAACAAGAACTTTTTTTGCGTATTAGAGCGTGGCTACCTACTGTGCCAGAAAAAGACCGCTATGATAAAAACAAATACAAAAAAATAATCATAAAGCGATTAGAGCAAATTTGTGCCTATGCTTGTGCGGGGCATATCCCTTCGCAAGATTACATGGGCTATATCTACAAACGTGGCTTTGGCGACATTATCCCAATAAATTACAAAAGGGCACTTGAGTGGAATATTATCTCGGCAAGAAATGGGAGCAAACTTTCTCCCCAAAAAATGAAAACTTTTATGGACCCCGCCATTTTTATGATTATGAATAGCGAAAAATGGGGACAAATCGTCAAATACAACGACCTAAATCTATCTAATTATTTTTGGTTTTTAAGCCAATACGTGTGCGAGAATTTGTACGTTGACCTAAAACTTGACCCCGCTGAAATGGCAAAAAAAGACCTTATCGAAGAGGATACAAATGAGCGTAAGGCAAGAATTGTGTTTGATAGGTTTAGAGACCGCTCCGTCACGCTTGCTATCCAAAGATTAGTAGACCAACTGCCAGACGATATGCCCGAGGTGGAGAACACTCCCGATGTGCTTGGCACAAAAAGCGACACCGATTCCGACGATGGCGACATAACAATAGATATAGAAGATATTTAGTTTTAATCTAAATCAACAATTTTAAAAAAACACTTAGACATAAAAAAACAAAATACAAAAAGCTAAACACTAACATAAAAATAAAAATAAAAACAAAAAACAAAAAAATTAAGTAAAAAAGCAAAATTTGATTTTTTCAAGTTTTGTTT
>CAVHMC010000031.1:0-12033 GCA_963636895.1 Oscillospiraceae bacterium
GTGTTTACTCTAAAAAATCTATTACATTTTGACTTTTATGTTTTTATGTTTAAAAAAAACTTTTTTATTAATGTCTTTTAATTTTCATGTTTTAACTTTACAAAAAGCCTATTTTATTAACTTTTTTGACTATACAAAAAAACAAGACTTTATTTTACTAAAATCTTGCTTTTTATTGGTTATAAAATCAACCTATCAACAAACTAATTTTTTGAAAAATTTAAATTATTTTGCAATGTCGCTAGCACGAGTTTCCCTTATGACATTTACTTTTATTTGACCCGGATATTGCAACTCATTTTCAATTTTTCTAGCAATATCTTTTGCAAGGAAAACCATACTCTTGTCGTCAACTTCTTCTGGTTTTACCATAATACGAATCTCACGCCCCGCTTGAATTGCATAAGATTTTTCAACGCCTTTGAAACTATTTGCGATATTTTCAAGGTTCTCAAGACGTTTGATATAAGCGTCGAGCAACTCACGTCTAGCACCCGGCCTACTGCTAGAAATAGCATCGGCAGTCTGTACAATGATAGCTTCAAGCGACTTAAATTCCACATCGCCATGGTGAGCCTCAATGCAATGAATAACCTCTGGCGACTCCTTGTATTTCTTTGCAAGTTCTACACCAATAGAGACGTGTGTCCCTTCTTGCTCATGGTCAAGAGCTTTGCCAATATCATGCAAAAGCCCCGCACGCTTTGCCACTTTAACATTTGCACCAAGTTCGCTAGCTAATAGTCCTGCCAAATGGCAAACTTCCAAACTATGCTTCAAAACATTTTGACCATAACTTGTCCTAAACTTTAGACGTCCCAAAATTTTGACAAGTTCTGGGTGCATATTCATAATGCCCGAATCGTACACAGCGTTTTCGCCCGCTTCCTTTATCACAGCATCGACATCTCGTTGAGCCTTTTCGACAATTTCTTCTATTCTCGCTGGATGGATACGGCCGTCCATGATAAGTTTCTCAAGTGCTACACGAGCAATCTCACGTCTATAAGGGTCAAAGCCCGACA
The DNA here is from genome assembly GCA_963636895.1 of Oscillospiraceae bacterium. Classification (GTDB taxonomy): domain Bacteria; phylum Bacillota; class Clostridia; order Christensenellales; family UBA1242; genus UBA7862. The sequence goes on from CAVHMC010000031.1 coordinate 1,026, forward strand.
AAACCACCGCTTCTGGCGTGTCGTCAATAATCAAGTCCACACCTGTGGCGTTCTCTATCGCACGAATGTTACGCCCTTCTCTACCGATAATTCTACCTTTCAATTCGTCATTTGGGAGCGGAACAACGGTGACTGTTATTTCGCTTGTAATATTTGTTGCACACTTTTGGACAGCCAAGGTTACCACTTCTCTAGCTTTTTTTTCTGCAGTGTCCACCGCTTCTTCTTCCATTTGCCTTATGGTTTGAGCGCAGTCCATCTTTGCTTCGTCAACAAACCTATCTATAAGTTGCTTTTTTGCTTCTTCTTTTGTAATGCCCGACACTTTTTCAAGTGCTTGAATTATCTTTTCTCCTTCTTTGTCTACTTCTATTTTTGCTTGTTGAAGTTCCTCTTCTCTTTGCTTTAAATTGTCAATCATAACGTCCAAAGACTCCGCTTTTTTGTCGAGAGACTCTTCTTTTCGTTGCAAAGATTCTTCCTTCATGGTAAGCCTATTTTCCGATTTTGAAATCTCGTTGTAACGCTCGGCTATCTCCGCGTCACATTTTTCTTTTAGCGAATGGATTTCCTCTTTTGCCTCCAAAATCGCTTCTTTTTTTGCTGTTTTTGCCTCAGCATAGGCATTTTCTAAGATTTTAGTCGCATTGTTTTTTGATTGATTTGCTTTTTTTGATATTAAAAAATATGTTACACCAGTGCCAGCGCCAATACTTAAAACACAAGCGACCAAAAGCCACACAATTGAGATCATTTAGTCACTGTCCTTTTATAAAAATTTATCAAAAATTTAATATATTTATAGGAAATTGCTTCAAAACATGCCAATTTTTAATTTTTAAAAAGGTAATTTCTCCCAAAAATCAGCCCACTCAACTCCCAATAATTTGTATCAAATGATTTGATTAAATATAGTTTAGCAATAACTTTTTGTTATGTCAAACAATTTTGTAGATAGAAAAATTTTAAAGTTTTATAGCATACATCTTCTAAAACTTCGTTTAAAATTAATTAGTTATTTTCTATAGTTTTTATTTTAATCGGTAACATTTTTTGACAAAATCAAATCAAATTTTTAAATTTTCAATATTTCTTGATGAGCAATAGCATCTTGTATAAGAGTTTCCCTATCAAGCAAGGTTTCGTTTTTTTCCACCCTATCAAGTTTTGGGTGAGTGACAGGTTTTTTTGGCAAAAAGACGCTACAACAATCTTCATAAGGCAAAATCGACGTCTCATATGTACCAATTTTTTCCGCAATTTGAGAAATTTCCACCTTGTCAAAACTTATAAGTGGCCTAAAAACAGGCAAATCTTTTGCCATTTTGTTGGTAGAAGTTATCCCTTCTACAGTTTGACTTGCCACTTGGGCTAAATTTTCGCCCGTTATAATTGCCGAGCAACCGCACTCCTTTGCCACACGCTCTGCTATATCCATCATAAAACGTCTAACAAGTGTCACCATATACTCATCGTCACAATTTTTGTGAATTTCCTCTTGAATATGAGTAAAAGGTATAATATGCAGTGTAATATTGCCCGTATATTTTTTGATAATGTGTGCCAAATCTATTACCTTTTGACGTGCTTGCTCACTTGTGTATGGATAACTGTGAAAATGTATGGCATCTATTTGAAGTCCACGTTTTGCCATAAGAAAACCCGCCACAGGGCTATCTATCCCGCCACTCAAAAGTAGCATCGCCTTGCCCGAAGTCCCGACAGGCATACCGCCAAGGCAAGCAATTTTCTCATAATAAATATACGTTTTGCCATTTTGTCTAATTTCAACATAAACTTCTTGTTTTGGAGAGTGAACGTCAACTTTTACGTCTTTGTTATTTTCCAAAATCACCCCACCTAGCATAGCTTCCAACTTGTTTGAAGGCATCTCAAATCTTTTGTCCGCACGCTTGACTTCCACTTTAAAAGTTTTTTCTACAAGTTTTATTTTCTTACAATTTTCGACAATATTTTCAAGTGAAGTGTCAATCTCGTCAGCAACAGACAAGGAAACAACACCAAAAACGCTTTTTATGGCGTCAATTATATCGTCTAAATCGTCACTAGCAAAATTTTCCACCAAAAATCGACCTGCCGTCCTTGAAAGGTCGCATGAATAATCTTTTAATCTCCACTTAATATTTTTAAATAAAGTATTTTCAAAAAATAAATAATTTTTGCCTTTTAAAAATATTTCTCCAAATCTTATCAAAATTGCTTTTTTCATATATTTTTTCCCTTTATGATTATTCTTTTATTTTCAAAATTTTTGTTTGTTACTTTTTCTCAAACAAGGCTTTTTTATATAATTTAAAAGTAACAAAAAATGTTTTTACAAATTGCTAGAACATAAATCTTGAGCTTTTAAAAATTTTTTTATTTTATTTTTACATAAAAAAAGTATTTATGTTTGTCTTTATAAAATCAAAATTTTGTGTTTTTATTGTGACCTTATTGTACGACTTCTTTTAAGGATGCAATTAGGCTGTCCTCTTCTTCCAAAGTGTTGAGTGGCGAAAAACTAACACGAATTGCCCCTATTATTTGCGACTTGTCGTAGCCCATATTCTCCAAAACCCTATTGCCCACCTTGCTTGACGAACATGCGGAGCCTGTCCCCACGCATATACCTTTTGCATCAAGTTGACGCATAATAGTTTCTCCACGAAAGCCCTTGAAAAACAAACTCACAATATATGGAGAATTGGCCACGTTTGACACAAGTGTTGCAAGTGGAAGTTCTTTTTTTGCAAGCAACACAAAATGCTCCCTTAAAGTTTTTACTTTTTCAAAATTTTCTTGTTGATGAGCAAACTGTTGCTTTATAGCCTCAAAAAAAGACAATATGCCCGCTGGGTTGACTGTGCCAGAGCGAAGATTAAACTCTTGCCCGCCACCAAAATTGATATTTTTTATATTTGTCCTATTTGAAACATACAAGGCCCCAACACCCTTTATTCCACCGATTTTGTGGGCGGACATTGAAAGAAGATTTATCTTGCACTTTTTGACGTTAATATCAAATTTCCCAAAGCCCTGTACCGCGTCGACATGAAAAATTGCGTTTTTACAATGGTTGTCCATTATTTTTCTTATTTTTTGTAAGTCATTTATTGCCCCCGTCTCGTTGTTGACAAACATTATCGACACAAAGGCAACGTCGGGGTCAAGCATACTCTCAAACTTTTCATAATCAATTTGACCATTTTGCGATAGTGGAATAAAGTCGACCTTGTAGCCCCTTGACCTTAATTCCATTGCGGTATTATAAACCGCTGGATGCTCGCCCATAGAAAATAGATACCTTTTTTGCTTATCCTTTGCTGAACCCAATATCGCAAGGTTGTTGGACTCTGTTGCACCTGACGTAAATATAACTTGGTCGGCAATTTTGTCCCCATGAAGATAGTCCACAATGCCCCGTCTAACCTCATTTATCTTTTGTGATAAATTGAAGGCACACGAATAAGGAGCCGAAGGGTTGAAATACTCTTCGGCATTTATTTTGTAAAACATATCCATTGCACTTTTGCAAGGCTTAGTCGTCGCGGCATTGTCAAAATAAATCATTCATTCTCCTTTAGTTTTTTTATAATATGACAAACATTGTCATATTTTGTTTAAAAGGCTATTGTTAAAGTTATTTTAAAAAACTACTATCAAAATATAAAACTTAAAGCATATTATTTGTCAAAAATATTTTTATCTTAACATATAACAATTTATTTTTTTTTATTTATCATTTAAAAATTTATTTCTATTTTAAAGTATTTAAATTTTTAGTTATTTTTACAAAATCAAATTGTATATCTTGTGATTATAATTTCAACTTAATATCGTTTTGTGCAAAATTTTTGATAACTAATGAGTGGAACAAGTCTATATCTTGCGTGGTCAAAGTTCTATCAAGACTATTGACTTCGTAGTGCAAAGTATAACTCTTTGTGCCATTTGCATTTTCATAAATATCAAGTAATGAGACGGAATAATTAAGGTTCGTATCCACCCCTTGTGCAATTTCAATTATATCCTTGTACAATTTATCTTTTGGAATTAAAAAGTTAAAATCAAGTTTTGTTGTAGGATATTTGCTTATTTTTTCAAATTTTGTATCAATTGAATTGCCTTTTGTAAGGAGAGAGAAATTTATCTCAAGCCCCACGACGTTGCAATTTTCTTCAATTTTTTCGCTAACTTCTGGGTGTATAGCAAATAAATCGCCTACCAAGGTGCCGTTTGCATAAATTTTGTAATAATTTTTTGGGTGATAATAACTTGTTTCGGGCTTTTGCAAATCAAGCGACAATTTCATTTTAAAGACAAATTTAAACAAAAAGTCTATCATATCACGCAAATTGTAAAGCATTTCTTCAAGTGGCTTATCCGCACTATAAAGCAAAACACCAAGACTCTTTGTCTCGTCCGCCAAATTATCTTTTGTCATATTTTTAACAACTCGCCCCACTTCAAAGGTTCCAAAATTGTCAAAACTTGTTTTGTTGTCCACAACAACTTTTAGTAAACTTGGTATCATTGTGCTACGAATTTTGTCGTTTTCTTTATTTATCGAATTGACGCATCTTATGACACTTGTTGGTGCGATATCAAGGGCTTTGTTTGTTGCCATGTCGTACCAAACATAAGAATGTGTTTCGTTTAAATTAAACTTTTGTGCCAAAGCATATTTTGTGTCGTATTCAAGTTTTATTGCACTGTCAAGCAAGGCAGGTTTAAGCGGTTGCTTGATAGATTTTGGTGTTATATTATCGTAGCCATAAATTCGTGTAATTTCTTCCACCAAATCTGCTTTGCCATTGATATCCTTTGTTGCCCTAAAGGAAGGGACAAGAAATTTGTACACACTATTTTTGTTTGAAAGCAACTTAAACTCAAGGCTTGTCAAAATTGACAATATCGTATCTTCAGGAATGTCAATACCCACAAATCTATCTACATAATCTTTTGTGAGTTCTATCTCCATTTTGTCATAATGTTTTACATAACTATCCACAATAGAAGAAGAAACTTCCGCCCCGCTATCTTGCTCTTTTATAAGATAAACCATACGAAGAAGAGCGGTCATGGTAAGTTCTGGGTCAAGAGATTTTTCGTATCTTGCACTTGCTTCCGTCCTCATACCAAGGCTTGTAGCAGTGGTACGCACTTTATAGGCGTCAAAGTTGGCAGACTCTATAAGCACACTTGTTGTAGCGTCCGTTATCTCGCTATTCTCTCCCCCCATAATGCCCGCCAATGCAACAGGGGTATTGTTGGTGGCAATTACCATATTACCTTTTTTGAGTGACCTATTTTCTCCATCAAGAGTTTTGAAAGTCATGTCATTTTCTAGATTATAGACTTCAATTTTCTTAACAATATCGCCATCAAAAGCGTGCATAGGTTGCCCAAGTTCAAGCATAACATAATTGGTCATATCCGCAAGCAAGTTTATTCCACGCATGCCACAATAAAATAGCCTAATTTGCATATTAAGAGAAGACTTTTTGCGAGTAACATTTTTCATGCTGGCAGTTGTATATCTATAACAATCTTTGCTTGTGACGACAAGTTCCGTCTTTGGTTTTCCTTCAAAATCTTTTTTATCCGCCACCAAAAGTGGTTTGAGTTCCCTTCCACAAAGAGCAGAAATTTCTCTTGCAATTCCATATTGTCCCCACAAATCAGGACGGTTGGTAAGAGACTTGTTGTCTACTTCAAACACCACGTCTTCTATATCAAGCACGTCTTTTATGTCCGCCCCCACCTTTGTGTCTCTATCAAGTTCTACAATGCCACTGTGGTCGTCTGAAATACCAATTTCATCTTCACCACAACACATGCCAAAACTCTCAACGCCCGCAAGAGTTGCTTTTGAAATTGTTATATCTCCTAGCCTTGCCCCTATCTTTGCAAGTGGAGTCTTAAGCCCCACCCTTACATTTGGTGCCCCACACACGATTTGAAGAGGCTCTTTTTCTCCTACGTCAACTTTGAGTAAATGCAACTTTTTACTATTTGGCACATTTTCTACGCTTACAATTTCACCAACGACCACACCAGAGATATCTTTTCCCTTATACTCAATACCTTCCACTTCGGCTACGGACATTGTAAACTTGTTTATAAGTTTCTCTATGTCAACTCCCTTTAAGTCAACAAAATCTTTTATCCAATTAATTGATACTTTCATAATTTTCTCCTATTTTATCCCCGCTTGAGATAATGCTTTTATATTTCCACTATTGAGCAAACGAATTTCCGTTATGTCATAGGTCATCATAGCAAGCCTTGAAAAACCAAGCCCAAAGGCAAACCCTTGATATTTGTCTGGGTCAATGCCACCCATTCTCAAAACATTAGGGTGTATCATGCCACAAGGACACAACTCTATCCAACCGCCATGTTTGCACACTCGACAACCTTTCCCGTCACAATATGGGCAAGAAATATCAAGTTCGAAGCCCGGCTCAACAAATGGGAAAAAGCCCGGACGAAGTCTAACGTTTATCTCTTTTTTGAAAACATGTGTCAACATCTCTTTCATAAAATAAATCAAGTTGGCAACGGAGACGTCTTTGTCAATCATCATGCCTTCAATTTGGAAAAACGTATTTTCGTGGCTGGCGTCAAGTTCTTCATTTCTAAAACATCTCCCAGGGAAAATAGCCTTAAGAGGGGCTCCATACTTACGCATAATTCTATTTTGAGCGGCGGAAGTGTGCGTCTTCAAAACTTGTCCATTGTCTAAATAAAAAGTATCTTGCATGTCTCTTGCTGGGTGACTTTTTGGCACATTGACCGCTTCAAAATTGTTGTATTCCGTCTCAATCTCGTTGCCGTCTTCCACCGTAAAACCCATGCTCAAAAAAATGTCAATAACTTCATTTTGAATAATTGAAATTGGGTGCAAACTTCCATGTGGTTTGCTTGTTGGGACAGTCAAATCTAAATCTTTTGTATTATTTATCTTGTCCAAAATTTTACGTTTTGCAAACTCTTTTTCTCTTTCTTCCATGCGACTTTGAAGGTCTTGCTTTATTTGGTTGACAGTTTGCCCAAAAGTCCTTTTTTCGTCATTTGGCAAATCTTTTACCTTTTTCATAAGTTCGGTGACTTTGCCCGTTTTGCCAAGATAGGTCGCATAAAAATTGGACAAATCTTGAAAAATTTTTGTCTCGTTCAAATCTTTTTTTGCTTTTTCGAAAATTTCATCTAACTCTTTCATATCCATTCCCTTTTCTTTGTGTAACTTTTGTATCTACGACTTAAATATATGTTTTTGCAAAATATCACTTTTTTGCCACACACTTTGCAAGGTGTAATTTTGTTGAAAAATTGCAAGGTGAAAACTCTACAAGGGGTGGTAAATTACAAAAATTTTTGTAGTAAAAACTTTGTTTGCTTTTTGCCTTTTAAAAAACTTTTGCATACATAAAAAAATCGCACCTAATACAATAGGGCGATGTCTCGCTGTACCACCTATTTTCGATTTTGGCACAAAAATTGCAAGTTTTGTAGCTAAAATCCTCAACTATGCTATTACGGGCATACCCGTTCTTGACTACTTTGTTCCCCAAGAAAGCTAAAAAGTGAATTCATTTTTGCACTTTTAACAAGCCTTTTTCAGCACACCCATTTATATAGGCGAAGGCTCTCTCTTTTTTAAAAGTTGAGTCTTGCTCGCAAAAACTACTAGTCTTTCATCATCGCTTTTACAAAAGTTTAAACAAGGATATTGTATCAAATATAATAATTTTGTCAACTTTATTTTCGCATTTTTTTATTTTACCCATAATGTTTTATTATCAAAATATGCAAAAAATCTTTTATTTTGTTTTTTTCTTCTTTCTCTAATTTTCGTTTTACCTTTTTATCTTTACATACAAGGTTTTATTTTTAAAGCATGCAAAAATATCTTTTATACTTTACCTATTAACAAGCCTACTTCGACAACAAAAACAACTTTCACTTCAAGGTCAAATCAACTGCGAGTTCAAGGCAAAGTACGAATGCAATTACTACTTCAAGTCGTCAAGCGAAGTTATATTGAGATAAGTGTTTGGCACTTTACCCACGATAACAAACTCACTTGCGACGTAGGTGTTTTTATTTTCTATCACCTTTATCCCAAAAGGCAAAATAAGTGACGCCTTACTCTCAATAGTGACAAAAATTTTGTGGCTGGTTTGGTTTATCCCACAAGAAGAAAACGACGTGTAAAAAGAACATTGTGCACTACCAATGGGGTTGACTTTGAAGGTTATTTCGCTCCCCACCCCCGACAAAAAGGCCAAACCAGATAACGTGCCAAGCGGGATATTTACGCCTAAAGTCGTCGTTTCATCAATTTTTGCTTGAGTGTGCAAAGCAAGCGTGTTGCCTATCCTATTTATCTCCTTTGTGTTTGCCTTTATGGACAAAATTTCACCATTTTGCGAATAGCTCACGTCGACAAGGTCGTCATAATTTATAGTCGCGATTTCATTTATTGCATTGTTGGACGACGCAACGAGCATCTTGTTTACTTGTGCCTCTCCATATGAAAGAACAATAGGATTGACAACCTTTTTCAAAAAAATTACCACGCCAAACGCAACAAAAAAGACAACAAGAAAAAGAATAAGCAACAGTCTCCTTATCCTTTTCTTTTTTTCTCTTTTAAACTTGTTCTCTACAAATTCCGATTGATACTCTTGACAACCCACATATATTTTTATGACAAAATGCGACAAAATATGATTTTTATTATGATAATTGTATGCAAGCAAAATGACTGCATTTATTTTGTTAAAAATATAGCTTATTTCCATCGAAAATTATGTTTACAAGATAAAAAAAGATATGATTTGTTTATGATAAAAATTGAATTTATAAGGAAAAAACACTTTATATAAAAGATATTTGTGCCCTTGACGTCGATACAATTAGACAATGTCTTGGTGAAATTTTGCAAAAAACGAGACAAAAACTCCCAAATTTGACTTTGTCACCCACAATTATGATAAAAATTAAATTTATAAGAAAAAAACTTATTAATCATTATAACAATTAAATTTATAGGGCTAAAAACAAAATATTGTTAAAAGGTTTTTATGATTTTTTGCTATGCGACCTAAAAATCAAGGCAAAAATATATCCAAAACCTACAGCGGCGGCAATTCCAGCGGAGGTGGCAGTGAGCCCACCATTGAAAATACCCAAAATGCCATATTTTTTTACGGCCTCCATGGCACCTTTCGCAAGTGATGCACCAAAGCCTATAATAGGCACTGTAATGCCCGACTTTGCAAATTCCTTTATAGGCTCAAAGAGCATGACCGCTTGCAAAAAAACACCAATAAGTTCAAACAACACAAGTATGCGTGCCGACGTCATTCGTGTCCTTATTATCAAGATTTGAGCTATCAAGCACACAAAACCGCCCACACCAAAAACTATCAAATATTGCAAAAATGTGTCCATATTATTTCCCCTTTTCTATCACAAGTGCATGTGCTATGCCGGGGATAGTTTCCCCTTGTTGAGTTGACGTTGTGCTAACAAGTGCACCCGTTGACATAATGATAACCTTTTTGTAGTCACCAGAGTCGAGTTTGCTTAGAACGTACGAATTTATCACGCTTGCACTACACCCGCAACCACTTCCACCCATAAAAGTCCTTTGACTACTACTAAAAATCATTTGCCCGCAGTCACAATAATTTTCACCCATTTTATAGCCATAATTTTCGAGCAAGTCAACCAAAATCTCGCTCCCAAGTTTTCCCAAGTCTCCCGTTACAATAAGGTCATAATCGCTAGGATTGGTGTTTGTGTCGCGGAATAAATTTTTGAGCGTATCCGCCGCTGCAGGTGCCATGGCGGGCCCCATATTGTTCATGTCATTTATGCCAAAATCTATCACTCTCCCAAAAGTTGCATGTGTTATGTTGTGCCCCACACCCTCTCGAGACAATATTGTGCACCCAGCACCCGTCACAGTCCATTGCGACGTAGGTGGCCTTTGACAGCCAAGTTCCAAGGGATAACGAAATTGCCTTTCCGCAGTAGAAAAGTGGCTACTCGTAGCACATGCGACATGTTTTGCACACCCGCCATCAATAATGCACGCCCCGACGGCTAGAGCTTCAGTCATAGTAGAACACGCCCCAAAAAGCCCAATAAAAGACGTTTGAAGTTGTCTTGCCGAAAATGAAGCGGAGATGATTTGGTTGAGAAGGTCACCGCTAAGCAATATATCAATATCTGTTGAGAGCAAATTTGCCTTGTCAATTGCCCCACTTATCGCCTGCTCGAGCATTTTTCTTTCCGCCTTTTCATAGGTCTTTTCGTTAAAAGCATCGTTTTTTAGAACATAATCAAAGTAACTCGACAGCGGGCTCAAGCCTTCTTTGGGCCCAACAATAGAATATCCACTTGCAATTTTAGGTGGCAAAGTAAATTTTATCGTATTTTCTCCAACTTTTTTTATCATAACAACCCCACAATATAATAAATTAGCCCAACAAGCATGCTTGACACAATGCCCGTCACGATGACAGGACCCGCAATTGTAAACATTTTGACACAAAGACCAAAGATAAGCCCTTCGTTTTTAAATTCAATGGCGGGACTTGCAATGGAATTGGAAAAGCCTGTTATTGGCACAATTGACCCCGCCCCCGCAAAGACACCTATTCTATCGTAAATGCCAAGCCCTGTCAAAAATGATGCTAAAAATATAAGGATAACCAAGGTGTATGCTTGCGTGTCATCTTTTGATAAACTTGGAAAAATTGCCATAAGTCCATCAAAGATTCCTTGCCCTATGCAACAAATTATCCCGCCTACAATAAACGACCAAAGTAGTGATGGGAAAAATTTTGTTTTAGGCAATCTATTTTCCACAAATTTGCAATATTGAAGATTCGCTTTGTTTTTATCCATTTTTCATTTCCTTTTCTAAAATTGTTGACAATAAAAAAATTTTTAACCAAACAATATTTTTTTAACTTTTATTTTTTAA
>CAVHMC010000032.1:0-12021 GCA_963636895.1 Oscillospiraceae bacterium
TCTTTTATTTTCCATTAAAAAAGTGAACCTCCTAAAGTTGTCTAACTTTTGGGGTGCACTTCAGTGCTTACGAGGTTATTTTTATATATTTTTTTTATTAGTTTAATCTCTTTTTGAGGCTCTTGTGACTACAAGGATAAATCGAAGTAGGTTTAAAATTGATACAAGCAACGCTGCCACATAGGTAAGGGCTGCCGCATTTAGCACTTCTTTTGTCTCGTCTAATTCTTCTTCATCTAGCGTGCCTGTTGAAGATAAAATTTTAAGAGCACGTTTTGAAGCGTCAAACTCGACTGGCAATGTCGCAAGGTTGACTAAAACGGCAAGTCCAAAAACTGCAATCCCTGACCACAAGAATATTTCGCCAAGTAGCCCACCACCTTCAACTGCAAAATTGAAAATAAGCCCTAAAATTACAAGTGGCCAAAGTAAGTTGCTAACAAAATTTGTGATAGGGATAAGCACACGCCTAATTTGATAAGGGACATATTTGTCCTTTTTTTGAAGTGCATGGCCAAATTCGTGACACGCAACACCGAGAGCGGATATGCTAGACGAATTGTATACATCTTCTGACAAGCAAATTTCTTTGTTGGCGGGATTAAAGTGGTCGGTAAGTTGCCCACTTATTTGCCTAACCGTTATGTCGACCATTCCGCTTGAAGACAACAAACTTCTCACAAAATCGCTAGCTTTTACACCTGATTTTGCATGTATAGAGCGATATTCTCTATATGTCCTTGTGACTTTCGATTGGGCATATATCGCAAAAATTAGCCCCGGGAGCAAAATTATTCCCATAATATAATATTCAAAATACATATTTTTTCTCCATTTATGTGTTTTACACTTTAAAAGTTTAAAACATTTTTGCATAATTTACAACTTTTTTTTGGCTATTCTTCATAAATGTTAACAATTTTGTTGCCATCAAATTCAAAGTGGTAAATTTTTGCGTTTTGCACTTGATTTTTCCCATAAAAAAGGGATATTTTGTTGAAACTTGCATCATTTTTTATGTTTTGGAAACACTCAACAAAATCTCCAAAAAATGTGGATAGGTGGTCGTCATCTAGTTTATTTGATAATTCGCTTGCTAAATATTTTCGTGCTAAATCAAAATTTTTTACTTTTATTGCGTCGATAAACGCATAGGGTATAAGTTCAAGTCGTGTGGCAACTTGGGGCGAATTGGTGCTTGTTAGTTGCTGAGAGAAGGTCATGTCTTTTAGATTATATGTCGTCTTTATCGCATGGTGCCCAAAGTCGCACAAATTTTTTATGGTGGTCACTTTGTTTTGTTTTTCGGAAATTATATCAACATTCTTGAAAATCTTTTTGACATATTTTTTGTTTTTGTAGTCGATTTGCCCCAAAATATAGTTGTTTTTGGTTGTTTTACTGTAAAAAAGTAGGTGATTTTGTGAAAATCTAAAAGTTGTGACTCCGATAAAATCGTTGTTTGTCAGAACCAATTTGTCATGACTATTTTTTATACAAAGCAAAAAGGTATCAAAGGAAGAATAAATTATCTCATGCATATCACCGCCAAAAGATATTTTTTTGTAGTTTAGAGAGTAAGCCTTGGGTGCTTGCTCTAGGGGAGCGGAAACCTTTATCAAAAAATTGCAGTCACTATAGTCAATAAGTTTTAAAAATGGGTTTTTGCAAAATACTTGCGATTGGGCAAGATTAATAACAGCGTCAAAATTTTCTCCTACGTCAAGTGGAAAAAATGATGCAACGATATAGTCCTTTGAGATAGAAAATGTAGAAATTTTCTCTTTTTTTATAACAGTTTCTTCGCTATCAATTTTTAAAATACAATCAAATTGGGTGTAAAAATGCAAAATTTTGTCCATTTTCTCTCCATTTATTTAAATATATATGTTCAAATTTTAAAAAACTTGTTTAAATATTGCTTTTTTGACAATAATTTTGACATCAAGGGAGAAATTTTGTGGAGAAGGTGATAGATTTTGCAAAGGCAAAGGAAAAATTTGAGAATAAAATTGGGGATAAGGAGATAAACTCGCTATTTTTGGGCCTTGTTAAACTAATCAAAAAAAACGCCCAGCAAAGTGTGGAGAAAGAATTGAAAGTTGAGTGTGAGCAAGCAAACTTAAATTTTACCCAAACACTAAAGGAACTTCATGAGAGTGAAATAAATTTAAAAAAGGAGATTGCCATGAACAAAGTGTTGTCAAAGAAGATAGAAAATCAACAAAAACAAATTTGCTTTTTGGTCAAACTTTTTATGAATGCAAATAGCAAAAACAACTAATATAAGTTGAAAATCTTGGCGAAATTTGCTAAACTTAAAACATGAAAAATGTTTTCTTTGGCAAGACAAATTTTGACACAAGAGTGGCACTTATAAATAGACTTAAACAAAATAGGGCCAAAAGTTGGACGGGGGAAGATGACGTTCAACACGTTTTTATTGTGCCAGATAGAATGAGTGTTCTTATGGAAAAACTTATTTTTGAAAGCCTTGACATAGCAAGTACGGTTGACATCGAAGTCCTGACCTTGTCTCGCCTTGCAAATAAAATTTTTAATGACAAAACTATAGTGTCCAAGACCACAAGTTGCATGATTTTGCAAAAATTACTAAGACAAAACAAGGACAAATTGTTGTGTTTTAACAAAAATCAGGACAATGACCTTGCAGAAGAAATTTATGGCACGATTGCACAATTTAAGAGTTGCAAAGTGGCTTTTGACGAAGTTGAAGTGGTGGCGGGTGACGACCTTTTGAAAAATAAGTTGCACGATATTGCACTTTTGTATAAAGAGTATCAAAAGGCTTTGCAACAAAAGGGACTTCTTGATAGTCTCGATAGGCTCAACCTTTTTTGCGACGAAAATATGAAAAACTATGCAAAGAATAAAATTTTTTACGTTGCAGATTTTGATGGCTTTACTTTTCAAGGCTACGAAATTGTGGCTATTTTGTCGCGAGTTGCAAAAGAGTTTAATATTGGCGTTTGTATGACCGATATGGAAAACTCTCACATTTACAACGAAAAATATCTATCTCACATTTTGCCTATTTTGGAACCTTTCAATAGTTATAATTGCATAGAAAACAACCAAAATCAAATCAAATTTTTACAAGATAATTTGTTTAATTTTTCGCCCATGACTTTAAAAATAAAGGATAGCGTCGTGCAACTTTTTGAAGGTGCAAATTTTGAAGAAGAGCTTGTTTTTTGTGCGTCAAAAATAAAACAACTTGTGATAGATGGTGGCACCCTTGGGCAAATCAACGTCGCTATCCCAAATTTGCAAGATAGAGCGAGCGAAATAAAAAATGTTTTCGATAAATATGGCTTTTCATATTTTCTTGACCTTCAAGAAGCGTATAAAAATAGTCTTTTCGTGAGATTTGTAAAAAGTGCCGTAGAGATGTTGCAAGACAATTTTTCTCTTTTGTCCACATTGCAATTTTTAAGAAATCCGCTCGCAAATTTAGATAAATCAAGGCTTGACGACTATGAAGATTATGCTCTTTTTTACAATTTAAATGACTATTTTGAAATTAAGACAAGCAAGCATGAAAACAATAAATTTTACGAAAATTTTGACAAGGTTAGAAATGTTCTATTTGACAAAACAACAAAGTTTAAAGAAAAAATTGATAGTGCAACATGTTTTCAAAATTACATAGATAGTTTTTTGCAACTATTTGAAGATTTTAATATAGAAAATAGACTCGACGAGATGATTATTGCATTATCAAAATCAAACATAAGGCAAGCCAAACTTTTTGAACAATATTATGACGAGATGATGGAACTTTTGCAAAATATTACTATTTCTCTTGGAGACGAAGAGTGTGATTTAAGGACTTTTTTTGTAACTCTCATGAGTGGGATAAATCAAGTAAAACTTTCTACGACACCCTTGTCTATCGACACTGTTTTTGTGGGAGATGCAAGTGCAAGTTTCTTTGAAAAAAGGGACAATATGTTTGTTTTGTCCATGTGCGAAGACGATTTCCCTAAAAAAACGTCCGATACGGGCATAATTCTCGACAAGGATATTGAGCTTTTGAACGAAAGATACAAACTCGAGCCAACCATAATGGACATAAATAAAAAGGAAAGATTTAAAGCATATGAACTTGTTTTGAATACAAGCAATAGACTTTTTTTAAGTTACAACTTTGAAAAGGGTTTTATGTCCAAAATTTACGAAGATATTTCAAAGATGTTTGTGTTGGAAAAGGGTGTCAAATTTGAAAATTTGCCTATTTTAAACATTGCGACATTAGATTTTTTGCAAAAAAACAATTGTAAAAGGGTTGCAAAAACTAATCTTATACAAGAAGTTCGCGGAATTTATGATGGGCAAAAAAAAGAAGACAAAAACGTCTCTACCTTGTATAAAACACTAAAAATAGACGGTTTTTCTTTTGATAATTTTGAATATAAAAACAAAATTTTGCTAAAAAACAAGTTGTTTTTTAAAAACAAAAAGGTCAGCGTGTCGCAAATTGAGAGTTTTATGAGTTGTCCTTTCTTGCATTTTGTGAGATACTCTTTAAGGCTAAAAGATAAGCAACAAGGCGATTTTGATGCACTAAACATAGGTCTCATTATGCACGAAGTGGCTTGCAAGTTGCTGAGTAGTTATGCTTTGCCTATGGAAGAAGAAAAACTTGAAAAAATTATAAAAAAATTGTTTGAGACAATTATTAGCCAAGATAAATTTGATGCATTAAAAGGTAATTCTCAAAACAAAACCTTGCTAAGAAATCTAAAAAAGGAAGTCGCAAGGTTTGCTCTTGTCCTAAATTATGGTGCAAAAAAGAGCAAATTTGTTCCAACCTATTTTGAGCAACGTTTTGATAATAAAAATGTAATCAAGTCTCTTTCTTTTGATAAAAAGGGTGAAAAAATCAATTTGGTGGGGCAAGTGGATAGGATAGATATTTTGACTTTAAAGGAAGACGAAAAATATTTTAGGATAATAGATTACAAGACGGGTGACGTGGATAGGTCTCTTACGGAGTTATTTTTTGGTAAAAAGATTCAACTTGATGCTTACAAAAAAGTGGTAGAGCGGTCGCTTGAAATACCTTGTGCGGGTGAGTATTATTTTCCTATAAAATCAACTTTTGTAGATGATAAAAAGACTTTTTTCGAAAGTTATAAGTTGCGGGGAAGCACGTTGAAGGACGACAAAATCGTGTGTGCAAGTGATGTAGATTTGGAGCAAAACCGAAAGAGCGACTTGATTGAAGTTAAATTAAAAGGTGAAACAGACCTTGATTATAGTGGATACTCAAAACTTTCTACCAAAAAAGAGTTTGACAACTTTTCTAATTATGCAATAAGTTTAATAGACAAAGCAATCGAAGACATTTGTGTGGGGGACATTACACCAAGTCCACTTGTTTTGGGGGCTTTTGATATATGCAAAAATTGTCGATACGCAGGGTTGTGTCGTTTTGATAAAAATTGTGGAAATTACAAACGTACACCAAAAATAAAAGTCGATAAAGATAATTTTGAAGGATAAAATATGGATTATACAGTAGACCAAGATAAAATCTTGAGGGACGATAGCAAAAATCTTTTGGTTTCGGCCTCTGCGGGCAGTGGCAAAACGGCGACGATTATTGAGAAAATTTATCGTTATCTTTTAGGTGGCGGAAGCCTTGACAAGTTGCTTGTTATAACCTTTACCGAGAGTGCAAGTAGCGAGATGAAGATAAGATTAAAGGACAAGTTGAGAGAAGAAGCAAAGAAGGATACAAATATCCGTTTGCAACTTGACAAGTTGTCCAACTGTGACATATCCACCTTGCATGGTTTTTGTTCAAAGTCAATTCGACGTAATTTTTTTGCACTTGACGTCAAGCCGAATTTCGTAGTTTTGTCGGATACCGACGCGAAGTTTTTAAAGACTAAGGCACTAGAAAAAACTATGCGATTTTATTCAAAACTTGGTGACGAAGATTTTGATAGATTAAGTCAAATTTTCTCAAATGGAAGAAGTTATGAGGGGCTAAAAAACGAGATTTTATCATTTAGCGAGTTTCTAAAAAGTGTGGAAGACGAAGAAAATTTTAAGAAGAACATCGCCTTGTCAACGCTTGAACTTGATTTAAAAAGCAATACTGCTTGCCAATTTTTAAATGATTATATGTGTAAGAATTGTTCTTTTTTAAAAAAGGAATTGCAAGAAGAAAGCGTAAAATTTTATGAAACAAAAGCAAAGGTCTATGGCGAAATTTTGGAAAAAACTTGCAAGGATATATCGGGTGTTGACCATAAAAATGACTTTTTGACAAATAGAGAAATTATAAAAAAAGTTGTGTTTACAAATCTTAGGCAAGTAAAACTTACGGAAGATGATAAGGCGTGTAGGGAACAATTTAAAGTTTTTTGGGACAAGGTTAAGGATAAAATAGAAGATATAAAAAAGTTTGTTGTTGTAGATAAAGAGACTAACGAATTAAAAAGCGACCTTGCGACCACCCGTAAATTTTTGTCAAAATTTTTAGAAGTGACGCAAAAGTATCAAGCGGAATATCTATCTCTTAAAACTCGCAAAAATGGGCTAGATTTCAACGACCTAGAAGGAAAGTTTTTGGAATTACTAAAGGATAAAAACGTTCTTTCGTCGTTCAATTTTGATTACATTTTTGTTGACGAATATCAAGATATTAATGGCGTGCAAGAAAAAATTTTGTCCATTTTATCTCAAAACTCAAAAATGGTTATGGTGGGGGATATAAAGCAAAGTATTTATGGTTTTAGAAATAGCACGCCAGATATTTTCGTAAATAAGGCGACAAATTTTGAGAGCAAAGCAGGCGGAACTCTTGTAAATTTAAACGAAAATTTTAGAAGCAATGCAACGATTTTGGAGTTTGTCAACAAGATTTTTGATAAGTGTATGTCAAGAGATTTTGGTGGAGTCGATTATAAGAAAAGTGGCGACTTGAAAGGTAGGGCTGAATACAAAATTTGTTCCACACAACCCATTGTAGAAGTTGATTTAATTGACGAAACGAAAGAAAACGAGACCTTGTCGTACGACAAAGTTTATAGCGTGTTAAATGACAAAAATGATTACAAAAATGCTTTGACAACGGATAGAAAGGAAGCAATGCTTGTCGCAAAAAAGATTTTGCAACTTGTGGGAACAAAATATTATGATGCAAAAGAAAAATGTGAAAAAATTATTGATTTTTGCGATATATCTATTTTATGTAGGGATAATGAGTATATAAAAAAGATTTCCAAGGTTTTGCTTGAATACAAAGTGCCAATTGAGACAAATATGATTGAGTCTATGTATTCGAATAAAGACGTCGTTCAACTTTTGGCTTTGCTTAAAATTATCAATAATTTCCATGACGACGAGAGTTTGTCAGTTGCACTAAGTGGCCCCTTTTACAAGTTTTCTTTTGATGAATTGTGGGAGATACGAGACGAATTTTGCGACGAAGAATTCTTTTACGAAAGCGTTAAAAAATATATTTTAGAAGGGAAAAATAAAAATTTAAAAGATAAATTGTGCAAGTTTTTATCTTCAATAAACGAGTTGGCAGACAAGTCGTCGTATTTGCCCTTGCATGCTTTACTAAGCGAAATTTGTGAAAAATTTGATTATTACAACTATCTTTTAAGTCTTCCAAATGGGGCAAGTAGAGAAAAATTAGTCAAAGATTTTGTGGCGTCTACAAATGGGCAAGAGTTTCAATACGACCTTGTAGCCTTCCTTGATTTTGTCAAAAATTATGCAAAGGACAACAAGTTTAAGTCCTCCTTTGTTGGCGGGAATAGTGCTGTAAAATTGGGTACAATTCATTCTAGCAAGGGACTCGAATATCCCATTGTCTTCCTTGTCGGATGTGGCAATGACTTTTCAAATATGACCTTTATGTCAAAAATTTTGATGGATAAAGATTTGGGGCTTGGAATGGAGACCTTTGACCTTTTGCAAAACAAAAAGAGTCTTAATTTATCACGTAGTTGCATTTTGATAAAGAAAAAACGTAGCGAAAGAGCGGAGGAAATGCGACTGCTTTACGTTGCTTTGACTAGAGCAAAAAATCACTTGTTTATCCTTGCAAGTGGCAACTTGGAAAAGGTGAAATATATTCAAAATGTCGACGATGCACGCGGAGTAAGCAATTATTTAACGTGGATTTTGGGGGCTTTAACCAACAACGATTTTGTCGGGCTTATTCAAAATAAGAAAGATTTAAGTTTTGATTTTAATGGTGGAAAAGTTGCATACAACATTTATCCCGAAGATTATTTTGTTGTGGATAGCACCAAAATTTCAAATCCAACTTTCGACGGTTTTGATGATAAGAAAAGCAAAGTATTGCAAAGTTACATAGATTTTCAATTTGATAAACCACAAAATATTGCTTTAAAAAATAGCGTCTCAAGTTTGCTTTTGGAGCATAGCGAAACGTTGGAAAGCTTTAACTTTGAACCTAAAAACTTGTCAATTTTTGAACCCAAAAAAGAAAATTTTAATCATGCAAAAATAGGCACCTTGTATCATAAAATTCTTGAAAAAATTGATTTTACAAGTGATGCTAATGATAAACTTTTAGACCAAATTATCAATGAAACTCTAAATAAAAGTGTTGACGAAACGAATTTTGTCGACAAAAATAAAATAAAAAATTGTGTAAAAAATATACAATCTCTTGGCAATATTTCCTTGCAAAAAAAGGAACTTCCTTTTATTAGTTATATCCCCTACAACGAGATTTTTGGGGGAGAAAATAAAAGTAAAATTATCGTACAAGGGGTCGCAGACCTATTGGTCTTGATAAAGGATAAATGGGTGCTTATTGACTATAAAACAACAAAGGTAAATAATGCCGACCAATTGGTCGAAAAATATTATATTCAACTCAAACTATACGCAATTTGCCTAGAAAAAGCACTAAACATACGGTTCGAAGGCGTCTATATCTATTCTTTTTGTTCGGAAAAACTTGTAAAAATTTTATAAAAAACTATTGGTTTTTGTTTTTGTTTTGCTTAAATATATGTTATACTACTTTTGTTTAAATATAAAAGGTAGGTTTAGTGTATGTATTTGCTTGGGTTTGCGGGGACCGAAATAATGAAATCGGTACGTGATTTTATTCAAACAATTTTTGTTGTTTTTGCGGGGCTTTGGTATTGGCCTGTTGTATTTGTCGGGCTTATGATTTTGGCTGTCGTTGTTTTGTTTACTCTTGTGAGAAAGTCGTACGAAAATAAAATTCTCAAGAGTGTCAACAAACTCAACAAGTATTTTTTGGCAAAGCCTTTTATAACGGAAGAAAATTTGGTGGAGTTTAATTTGAAGATGAAAAATGTGCCAAAAGTGTTGCGAAATAATTGGCAAATTTATATGCTCAATAGAGAAGATTCTCCTACAAAATATATCAACGTGGATACTTGCATTGATAAACCTTTAAAGACTGGTTCGATAGAAAAGAACATGCACAATTTCACCACCTTTTCCATCTTGCTTGCTATTCTTTCTTTTGTTGTGGGGCTTCAGTATGCAAGTGTTATGCAAGAAAATCAATTTATTCCTATTCTTTTTAGTGCTGTTGTCGTGCCTCTTTTGATAGCAATCATTTATACTGTCACCATTTTGATTGTGCGTGCGAGCAAGAATGATATTTATGCCAACCTTTACGACAATTTTCCTTTATACGAAAGAAATTTGACGAAAGCGGTCACGACTTTGCCTGCCTATGTAGATTATGAAATCTTGTTTACTAAAAAAGAAATAAAAGAGGGTATCCCTATCCTTCAACAATATCTTGAAAAGCGTGCACTTGTCGAGCAACAAGAACTTGAAAAAGCAAGAGAAGGGTCTGTGGCTGTCGAGCAATATGATTTTAGTGACCTTGGTGTAGACGGCTCGCTTATTCTTGAAAGGTCAATGAAAGAGAGTGAGACTTTTATAAAAATCAAACGTAGACTTCAAGACGAAATTGGCTCCATCGAGACCGAAATGTCTAATTACAAAAAGAATTATGAAGAAACCTTAAAAGACATGCAAAGGAAGTTGCAAGCGTCTAGAGAAAACTTGGAGAGTTTGAAAACTCAACAAGAAGAGTCGACCAATCGTATCGAAAGCAATTATATTAGAAAGCAACAAGCCGACGAAATTAAAAAGCAACAACAACTTGAAAAAGATATTGAAGAAGCAACTACAAAGTATAACGACGAGCAAACTTCTTTGAAGCAAGATATTGAAAAACGAGAAAAAGAAATTGCTGAGAAAAAGGAATTTGTTGAGCAAGCAATGAGCCTTGAATTTAAACATTATGCAAATATCCTTTACAAAGCCTTAACCGAAAAAGCTACCGAAGTGGGCAACCAAAAACTCTTGACCCTTGCACAAGAAAATAGCGATTTGAAAGTCCTTCTCACAGATATGCAGGGTGTAGGTGGGGCAAATGTTGATATTCAAGAAAATCTTATCCAAAATCAAGATTTGACTAGCGAAAATTTGTATGATATGTCGTCTAGTGACATGACACAACTTGACGAAGCGCGTGAGCAAACTGAAAATGACGAAAATAATAAAAAAGAAACAAATGATGCGCAAAAATTAAATTCGGAGCCAGCATCTCAACAAGACGACCTTCAACAAGCTTCTCAAGTTGCAATTGAGACTCAAAAGGAAAACCTTGACGAAAGTTCAAGCCCAAAGGCACAAGAAAGTGTTGAACAAGTTGCAGAAAAGATTGAAACAAAAAATGAAGACGATGACGACGAGAAAAAATTAACAAGTTATTTGAACGACGATAAAAATCTTTCAAGTGAAAGCGATAATCAAAATTTGGAGCAACAAAACGCTTCGCAAGAAGATAATCAATCTTTGGCAATCGACAATGAAAAAATGGCTGACAACGCAATCAATATTCAAGAGACTAACCCTAGCCAAGAAATTAATAGCAAAAGGGCAGACGATAATGTCACTTCATTGAGTAAAAACAGTGACGAAAATGACCTTCAAAAAGATTTGGCAAAAGAAAAAATGGATATAGAAGAACCTTCATCTCGTTATACGGGGAATGCGTCCGACAATAGTCGCTTTGAAAAAGAACAAGCCGAAGATTTGGAGCAAATTCAAAGACAAATTGACGAAAATAATAAGATTTTGCAAAAAAATAAGGAAGAGTTTGAAAACGATTTGAATAAAACCATCTCAAAAATTGACGACTCAAGCACTGATGGATATGACTACATGGAAAGAGATAGACGCAATTTGGAGCGTGAGAGAGATGACGAGCCTCGCTATGAAAGAACTAGGGACCAAAGGACTTCTCGTGACGGTGACGATTTTGACACAAGGGGAAGGGAAGACTACTCCTATCGCGAAAGAAGTGGCGAATATCAAGAAGAAACAAGACGAGAGAGAGCCTATCGAGACGACGAGAACTTTAGGGAAAGAGATAGATTTGACAATCGAAGGAGATATGGCGAGCCTCAAGAAGAAAGAAATGAAGAGTCAAACTATCGTGATGACGAAGACTTAGAACCACGTGGAGAAAGGTCGTCGCGCCACACTTCAAGGGATAGATTTGAGGAAGAAGAAAAAGCCCCAAGAAAAAGACGTGCAACATCAAGAAGAATTGTCGACGACGAACCAAGAAGGTCTGAAACTAACAGAAGGGGTGCAAGAAGACCTGTAACGACTTCAAGGTCAAGGAGAGAGTCCGATGGTGGCAATGATATAGACGAACTTAATGCGGAAATGCAAAAATTGTTGGGCAAAAAATAATCGAAAAAGCAAAGTTATAAGTATTAAAAATTTTTCACATTTTTGTCAAATTGTTGTGTTTTAGATAGGACCTATAGTTTAAAGATATTCGTAAATTCAAAATCTTAAAAATTAAAAAATGCTTAAAATCTAAATGCTTGAAAAATATAACTAAAATATATTTAAAAAGTATTAGGAAAAATCTTTAAGAAATATTTAAAGATATTTAAAGATAGTTAAAGATATTTAAAGATAGTTAAAGAT
>CAVHMC010000033.1:0-12018 GCA_963636895.1 Oscillospiraceae bacterium
ACTACACATTTATATAGTAGATAAATGAGTACTTTTGCAGACTTAAAATAGGTCTTTTTTTATAAAAAAAACAAGGTGCACAACCTTGCCTTTCCATTTAATAAAATCTCGTAATTTTAGATTACACATGTATTATTTTTAGTTCTAAAATGCTAAAAACTTTTCAAGCTCACCCCTACTTTTATAAATCAAAACTTTATAAAAATTTAAATTTTACCTTTAGCAACTACTTCTCAATTTCAAGATAATTTTTTTAAAATCATATCTATTTTCAAAAGGTTTTATTTTTTGCAAAAAATTAATTTTTTCTGTTTTGCAAGTAGTCGTTTACGGCAAGTTTTACATGCTCATAAGTCAACCCGCCTTGAATGTAAAGCACGTAAGGAATAGTAAGCGGGCTATCACAACTGAGTTCAATAGTGCTCCCTTGCACAAAACAACCCGCAGCCATAACGACATCGTGAGTGTAGCCTGCCATTGGTGCTGGAATTGGCGTAACATAACTATCGACGGGCGAAAAATGTTGCACAGAGCCACAAAAGGAGACCAAGTCGTCTTTATCTTCAAAATATACACTTCTCACAATGTCTGCCATTGTATCGCTGTCATCGACGAGTTTATACCCAAGGTTTTTCATAACTCTACCTATAAGCATAGAGCCCTTCTTTGCTTGTAAAACTGTGTGTGGTGACATAAAAAGACCTTGATAAATTAGCCTATATCCGCCTTCAAAGGAGCCGACTTCCGTCTTGATTGATGGCGAAGTAAATCTCCCTGCGATAACGTCTATGTATTTTTTCTTGCCCGCAATATATCCACCATTGGAAACAAGTCCACCACCCGGATTTTTTATAAGAGAACCAGCAGTCACATCTGCCCCGACTTCCGTTGGCTCTTTTTCTTCCACGAACTCGCAATAGCAGTTGTCTACCATAATTATACTTGTCGAGTTGACTTTTCTAATTTTTGCGATAATGTCCGCCAAATCAGCTATCCTTATTGCTTTTCTAAGCAAATAACCGCACGAACGTTGTATATAAATCATTTTTGGATTTTCTTTTACCTTTTCAAGAATTGTTTTTTCGTCAAACTTACCGTCGATAAGTTCAATAGCTTCGTACTCGACACCAAAATCTTTCAAACTTCCATTGTCGGTGCCATCTTTCAAGCCAAAAATAGTCTCATCTAAGGTATCGTATGGCTTGCCGGTTAATGTCAGCATCTTGTCACCCGGACGCAACAGCCCATACAAAACAGTTGTCAAAGCCTCCGTCCCGCATGAAATTGCTTGCGACACAATTGCCTCTTCCGCCCCAAAACTATCGGCAAAAACACGCATGAGTTTCTCACGACCTAAGTCATCAAAACCATATCCTGTTGAACCATAAAAGTGGTTTGCCGAAATTCTATTTTTTCTAAACGCACTTAAAATCTTGTTTGTGTTATTTAGTGCAACTTCTTCTGCCTTTTTAAAAATTGGCTCCAATTCTTTTTCTGCTTTTAATATTCTTTCATCAATAATCATTTTGTTTTCCCTTTTATTTTTTTATTGTTTTTAATTTTTATCTTGGCTCAAAATTAAGCAAAAATCTAGGTAAATTTGCCCTTTATAAACTCCAAAGCCTTGTTTTTATCTTCAAACCATTGAACACACTTAAACCCGCGAATAAAAGTCTCTTGCCTTTTTGCATAGTTCCTAGAATGTTGTTTTATAAGTTCTTTTGTTTCATCAAGTGTAATTTTCTTATCAAAATAGTCAAAGAACTCTTTATATCCAATGGCACTCATTGATTGAGAATCTCTATCTACTTTGCCACTATCAACCAAATTTTTTATTTCACTTTCTAGCCCCATATTAAACATTGTGTCAACTCTACTATCTATCCTTTCGTACAATTTTTCTCTAGGCATCGTAAGTGCCACTAATGTATAGTCGTATCTAGGCAAATTGTTTTCCATATTTTGCTTGCTTTTTGGAACACCGGTCGATTGATAAATTTCTAACGCTCGAACAACTTTTTTTGTGTCGTTTGGGTGAATTTTAAGAGAAGACTCCTTGTCTACTTCTTGCAACATAGAGTAAAGATAGCCCTTGCCTTTTTCAAACAAAATTTTATTCAAGTTTTCACGAATTTGCGTATTTTTTTGTGAAGAACAAAACGTATAAGGATATATCAAAGACCTTATGTAAAGACCTGTCCCGCCTACGATTATAGGTAATTTACCGCGTGAAATTATGTCTGTTATTCTTTCTTGGGCGAGAGTCACAAATTGTTGCACGCTAAATTCGTCACCCGCATTTACAATATCTATCAAATAATGCGGGACTCCCTTTTGCTCTTCAAGTGTTGGCTTTGCTGTCCCTATATTAAGGTCTCGATAGATTTGCATTGAGTCACAAGAGATTATTTCGCCATTTAAGAGTTTTGCACATTGGATTGCAAATGCCGTTTTGCCCGTTGCCGTAGCGCCCGTTATAATTAAAATTTTTTCCACGCTAAACAATCCTTTTAAACATTTTTTCAATCTCTAATTTTGACAATTTTACACAAACAGGTCTTCCATGCGGACATAACAAAATTCTATCCTTTTTCATAAGTTGAGAGATAAGTATCTTAATTTCTTCCTCGCTAAGCCTATTGCCCGCTTTCACAGCCGACCTACAAGCATGTCTTGCAAGTTTGTCTTTAATGGCATCATTGTTCTTTGAAATTTTTGACGTATCATGCAAACATGACGAAATAAATTCTTCAAAATTTATCCCCGACAACAAATGAGGAAAACTATTTATTTTGTAAGAATTTCCACCAAAAGGTTCAATGGCAAAACCAAGTTCCTTATACACTTCAAGGTTGTCTTCTATGAGATTTTTTTCTAACGGGTTAACTTCAAAAATGTATGGGACAAGCAAATCTTGCGTTATCACTTTTTTCTCTTCAAATTGTTTTACAAATTTATCATAAAGTACCCTTTCGTGTCCCGCATGCTCGTCTATAATATAGCACATATCGCCCATTTCTATAATAAGATATGTACTAAACAATGTCCCCACAAGGTTGTACAAAATTTCTCCACTCATAATTTGTTGTTCTTCTTTTTGCACAAAAAAATTGAAGGGGTTGCTATCTTGCTCTTTATCAAAATTGTCTATTGAAGCTTCAATATCCTTGCTTTCACTTAAATAATCGCACGTTCCATTATCACTTACATCATCTTTTATACTAAAATCTTTTAATTTAGTAATGTCAAAAGTGGTACTGCCCTTTTCTACGCTTGTTTCCTTTTGCAAATCTTTTATTGCTTTTGTTTGTGGAGAAAATTTCTTTTCAAAATCATTTTTTTGTAGGAAAGAGTTTTCTTTATCTCTATTCCTTTGTAATGAATTTAAATCGTTTTTATCAAAATCAATAGATTCTTTTTGATTAAACTCACTTATATTGTCCTTTTTAATTAAATTGTCTATATCTTTTGTAGGCACTACCTTGTAGTTGTCGTCTTTTTGAATAAAAGTTGAATGTAGTTCTTGCTTTGTTGAGTTGACAATGTCAAGGGAAATATTTTTGAGATTTGATTGCATATTTTGAATTGAACCAAAACTAAACCCGCCCGTAACCTTTTGCAAGGGTTGCTCGGGCTTATTTTGTTGTTTTTCAAAAACAAACATGTCTTCGCACTTCCCGTCCATAAAAGCTTTTGCACAATTATTTTCATTTAATGTAGTCAAAATTGATGAATAAACAAAATTGTAAATATTTTTATTATCTTTAAATTTTATTTCCATTTTGCTTGGGTGAACATTGACATCAACATCGTCAAAATTAATTGAAAGATTTAAAACAAAAAACGGAAATTTGCCTTTCATTAAGAAATTTTCATATGCGTTGGCACAAGCAACCGACACCGTAGCGTTTTGGACATACCGCCCATTTACGATAAGTGTTTGATAGGTTCTATTCGGTTTACAAAAAGTTGGCGACAAGATATATCCACTCAAAGTAAAATCATCGTTCGTGACATTTATCTCGATAAGATTTTCACTTGTTTGCTTGCCATAAATCATATAAATTCGTTCTTTCAAAGTTTTTCCCAAGCAATTGTAAAGCATTTGCCCATCAACTATATATTTAAACTTTACCTTTGGGTTGGCAAGCATAAGACGAGAAATGATATTTGTAACGGAATTTTCTTCTTGTCTTGTTGTTTTTAAAAATTTAAGTCGTGCGGGTGTATTAAAAAACAAATTTTTAACCATCACCGAAGTACCATTGTTGGCAGAACACTCTATTATCTCTTGATTTTCGCCACCAGATATTGTTATTTTGCCCGCAACATCACTTGATGCCACTTTTGATATAAGCTCAACTTGAGCCACACTTGCAATTGAGGCCAAAGCCTCGCCACGAAAACCAAGGGTTGCAATTGAATCTAGGTCTTGCTTGGTCGCAATTTTGCTTGTCGCATGTGGCAAAAAGACTTTATAAAGTTCGCTATAGTCTATCCCGCTACCATTGTCCGCCACTCTTATAAGTTTTGTCCCACCGCTTTCTATTTCAACCGTTATCTCGCTACTTCCTGCGTCTAAAGCATTTTCCACAAGTTCCTTAACAACGCTTGAGGGATTTTCTACCACTTCCCCCGCTGAAATTCTATTGTAAATATCACTTGACAAAAGATTAATTTTGTTTGGCATGTTTCTCCTTTTAATTTAATGCACCAATACTATATTTAATAATTGTTGCATTAAAATTTTACATTAAAGGTCTTCTTAAAAGACCATTATTTTTTTAAAAAAGTTATCTTAAAAATTATTGCTCTTTGATTATTTCAAAAACTATTTTTTTTAAAATCACTATAATATTGATTTAAGTATAAAATAATTAATTTTTTTTGTATAAAAAACTATTTTTCAAGATTGACTTGTTTATGTAAATCAATCAAAATTTCAAAAGCGTCCATAGGGCTCACTTTGTTTATCTCAATATTTTTGATTTGATTAATTATATTATTTTTGTTTTCAAGTGTAAGTTGTTTTGGGGCTTCATCACTAGACTTAATCTCAAATTTGACCGAATTTTTTTCAAGTTGCGACAAAATATTTTTTGCACGTTTGATAATTTCATCATAAATTCCCGACAAACTTGCAACTTCTATGCCAAAACTTCTATCTGCACTACCGCGAACAATTTTTCTCAAAAAAATGACCGAGTTGTTGAACTCTTTTACGCTCACACGATAATTTTTCACCCCTTCAAGTTTGCCTTCTAGGGTTGTAATCTCGTGATAATGAGTAGAAAACAATGTTTTGCACTTTATTTTTTGAGAAATATATTCCAAAACAGCCCATGCAATGCTCATTCCGTCATAAGTTGCGGTGCCACGACCTACTTCATCTAAAATCACAAGAGATTTGCTTGTTGCGTTATTTAAAATATTTGCGACTTCTACCATCTCTACCATAAAAGTACTTTGACCATTGTTTAGGTCGTCACTTGCACCAATACGTGTAAACACCCTATCTACGACGGAAATCTCCGCACTTGTTGCTGGCACAAAACTGCCCATATGTGCCATAATTGTTATCAATGCAATTTGACGCATATATGTACTCTTTCCTGCCATATTAGGACCTGTTATAATAAGTGTCCTATTATCGCCTTCATCAAGCAAGGTGTCATTTGGTACAAACATATCGTGCTTTAAATTTGCTTCTATAATAGGGTGTCTGCCGTTTTCAATTTTAATCGACTTGTAATTTTTGCTAATCTTTGGTCTAATGTACGAACAATCTTGTGCAACTTTTGCAAGCGAAGCCACCACGTCTACATATGCAACGTCGTCGGCTGTTTGTTGAATAATCTCAACAAGAGATTTCAATTCTGACTTTATTTCATCAAAAATTTTTTGCTCAAGTTTTATAGACAATTCGTCACTATTTAAAATGGAGTTCTCTATTTCCAGCAATTCTTCCGTTACAAAACGTTCGTGTCCCGAGATTGTTTGGCGTCTTTCGTATTTATATGGAACAAGATTTTCTTGCGACTTGCTAACTTCTATAAAGTATCCAAATACACGCGAGTACCCCACTCTCAAGTTTTTTATACCGGTTGCTTCTCTTTCCCTTGCTTCAAGCTCGCTAAGACGTGTCTTTGCCGTTTGAGAACTATGTTTTAGGTCGTATAATTCCTTGTTAAAATCTTCTCTTATAAATCCGCCCGCCGACACAAGTGCTGGGCAATCTTGTACAAAGACACTGTCAAGCAAATTGGCTAAACTTTTTATGTCTTCTAGGTGCGAGAACATTGTTTTAAATTTTTCCGTTTGCAAGTCTTTTACCAAAACGCACAAATCTACAACAGAAAAAAGTGCACCTTTCAAACTTACACAGTCTTTAGGTAATATTGTCCCATAAGATATTTTAGAGCAAATTCGAGCAATATCATTTATTTTTGATAAAACAGCAACAATATCACTATTTAAAATTTGTTCCTTGTACAATTCTTCAACGCAATCAAGACGTTCGTTTATTTTTTTGGGGTCCTGTAAAGGTTGCAATATCCACTTTTCAAGCAATCTCGAGCCCATTGGTGTCTTTGTTCTATTGAGTTGCTCAAACAAAGTACCTTTTCTCTTTTTATCTCGTGCATTTTCCACAAGTTCAAGATTTTTGCAAGCGTTGTAGTCAAGGTGCATGTACTCATTTGGCTTTTCGGTTATTATTTTGTTGATATGATTAAGGCTTCTTTTTTGGGTTTCAAATAAATAATTAAGCAACGCCCCACTAGCCCTTATTGCTTGTTTAAGATTTGCAAAATCATGCCCCTTTATGTTGGAAATATTAAACTGCTTTTTGATGCTATCTAGAGCGTTTTGATAATCAAATTCATAATCTATTTGTCTTGTAAATTGTGGCAAAAAGTCAAGAGCCTTTATGTCCTTGTCAAGAGATAAATTAAAAATCTCTTCATTGCATAAAATTTCAACAGGTTGAATGCGAGACAATAGGTCCAAAAAATTCTTTTTATTCTCAAATTCTGCCACTTTAAATTCACCCGTTGACACGTCACAAAAAGACACGCCAAAGACGTCACCCTCTTTGCAAGCACTCAAGATATAATTAGAAACAGTGGCACCTAAAATGTCGCTCTCTATAACTGTCCCGGGGGTTATAACCCTTGTTACATCTCTATCCACTATCCCTGTTTTCTTTGGCTCACTCAATTGGTCACAAATTGCAACCTTGTAACCTTTTGCCAAAAGTTTTGCCACATAATTATCCACCGCATGATATGGGACACCACACATTGGGGCTTTGTTATCTCCCCCACAACTCCGCCCCGACAAAACAATGTCCAGCACTTGAGAAGCCAAAATTGCGTCGTCAAAAAACATCTCGTAAAAGTCACCCAAACGATAAAAAAGCAAGCAATCTTTGTATTGCTCCTTTGTTTGCAAATATTTTTGCATCATTGGGGAATATTCTTTATCTTTTGCCATAATTTTTCCTTTTCAATTTAAAATCTTTCCATAAAGCAAATCATTGTCAAGTTTTTCCACCAAAACTTTTACGTTTTGTCCTATCTCGCAATTTGCATTATCAAGGCGAATAAGTTTGTTGAAACATGTCTTTGCAAGTTTGTTGCCTTTGTCCCCTTCTACAATTATTGCATCATATGTTTTTCCTACAAAATCTTTTAAAGTCTCTTTTTGCATACTATGTTCCAACTCAAAAAGTCTTGTTATACGTTCTTTCTTTGTCTTGGCAGAAATTTGGTCTTCAAAAGTAGATGCAGGTGTGCCCTGCCTTTTGGAATAAACAAAACCAAAAATGCTTGCAAACTTGCAATACTTAATTAGTTCCAAAGTATCTTCAAAGTCTTCTTCCGTTTCTCCCGGAAAACCAACAATAATGTCCGTTGAAAGAGTCGCATTTGGAATTTTTTTATAAATATAATCAACAAGGTCTTTGTAATGAGCACTTGTATAACGCCTATTCATTCGTTTTAAAACTTCATCGCTTCCGCTTTGTGCTGGAAGGTGAAGATTAATGCTCATCTTATCTTGATGACTAGCAATAAAATCTATAAGTTCAAAAGAAAAATCTTTTGGGTGCGACGACATGAAAGAAATCTTAAAATTCCCATCAATTTTATACAAGGCGTCTAGAAGTGTCACAAAATTTGTTCCGTCCTTGAAATCATTGCCATATGAGTTTACGTTTTGCCCCAAAAGTGTTATCGTCTTGTACTTGTTTTCTTCTACAAGGCCTTTAACCTCGCTTACAATATCCGCTATTTTTCTACTGCGTTCTCGCCCACGAACATAAGGCACGATACAATATGTACAAAAATTGTTGCAACCATACATAATGTTTACCCAAGCATTATCCTTGCTTGTGCGATACATCTTTATATCTTCTCTTATTGTTTTTTCGTTGTCCCACACGATAGAACGGAATTTTTTGTTTTGTTCCTTTATATATTCTTCCATCTCTTCCAAATTGTGTGTCCCAATGACAAGACTTAAAAAAGGAAAACGCTTTTTTAAAACATCTGCCACGCCCTTTTGTTGAGTCATACACCCACAAACAACAATAATGAGATTAGGCTTTGCTCGTTTTAGTGCTTTTGTGTCGCCAATTTTTGCCATAATTTTTGTTTCGGCAGTCTCCCTAATGCAACATGTATTAAAAACGATAATATCCGCTTCTTCTTTATTTGCCCCTTCAATATAGCCCAAATCTCTTAACATTCCGGCAATTTTTTCGGAGTCATGAACATTCATTTGACAACCAAAGGTCTCAATAAAATACTTTCTTTCCATAATGCACTTATTATATCTTTTTTACAAATAATTTTCAACAAAAAAATACAAAATATTTTTATTTGGTAATTCAAATTCCTATTTACAATTTTTTTATTTTTTAAAATTTATTTGCTATATTTTCTTAACTTTTCATATTTGATAGTTCAAAACAATTCGCTTGCTACATATTTTTTAAACAAAAAAACAATACTAACTATATGAAATTGGTCATAAAACGGATAGTTAAAATCTTTTTTTATGCGGTGCTAGCCGTTGTATTTTTTGGGCTAGCCTTTGTAGTCTTGCTTGAAGGCGGACTTCTAACAACCTTTTCTAGCGAAAAATTTGACAAAAACAAGTTGACAATTGATAGTGCGGTGGTTGAGATGCATGATAAAGACGG
This sequence comes from Oscillospiraceae bacterium, assembly GCA_963636895.1. GTDB lineage: Bacteria > Bacillota > Clostridia > Christensenellales > UBA1242 > UBA7862. The sequence goes on from CAVHMC010000033.1 coordinate 9,206, forward strand.
AAAACTTGTAGGCGTAGATTTAAAGGAGCAAAAGAAAATTGATTTTGATGAGCTTAACCCCACAACAATAGATGCGTTTATAAGCATAGAAGACAAAAATTTTTACATGCACTCTGGCATAAATTACAAGCGAATTGTCAAAAGTGCCTTTAAAAATTTGACGAAGAGAAAATTTGTTGAAGGTGCGTCGACAATCTCTCAACAACTTATCAAAAACACTCACCTTACAAGCGAAAAGACAATAAAACGTAAACTTAATGAGTTAATTTTGACTAAAAAAATGGAAAAAACTTTGACAAAAAAAGAAATTATGACCGCATATCTCAATGCAATATATTTTGGCAACGGGACATTTGGCATAAATCAGGCTTCTCAACGATATTTTTCCAAAAGTGCAAGAGAACTTAGCGTCTGCGAGTCTGCCACTCTTGCTGGTATGATAAAATCTCCCAAGTTGTACTCCCCCACTCTCAATCCAGAAAATTGCATAAAAAGACGCAACGTGGTACTGCAACAAATGTTTACGCAAAAGAAGATTGACAAACGTACGTACGAAAATGCTATCGCACAAGGCTTGAATTTAAATCAAAACAAAAGTTTTTTGGGATACAATACATATTACAACTATGCAGTTGACGAAGCCTGCAAGCTTTTAAACATAACCGAGAACGACCTTGTGGTACGTGGCTACAAATTAAACACTTTTTTAGATAGCAAAAAACAAAAGATAATTTCCAGCCAAATAGAAAATACACAACTTGACAACGTAGACTGTCTTGCTCTGTCCCTTGACAACAAAAGTGGCGGTGTGTCGGCAATTTATGGAAAAAGCGACTTCAACTTGTCCAACGTTTATCGTCAACCGGGCTCGATTTTAAAGCCAATTATTTCCTATGCACCTGCCCTTGAATACAACATAATCTCCCCATCGACGCCAATTTTAGACGAGAAAATCGACTTCGACGGCTATTCTCCCAATAATTATAACAAAAAGTTCTACGGCTGGGTCACGTGCAAAGACGCTCTTGCAAGGTCGCTAAATATCCCAAGCGTGAAAATTTTGAATTATGTCGGGATAGAAAGAGCCAAAAATTTTGCTTCACAAATGATAGACTTTGACGAGCAAGACAACGGTTATTCTCTCGCCCTTGGTGGCTTGACAAAAGGCGTAAAGATAATGGACGTTGCCAACTGCTACCAAGCACTCGCAAATGGTGGCAAGATGGTAAAGGCACGTCTCATAAGGTCTATTGAAGACAAAAACGGCAGAGAGATTTTTAGCAATTACGAAACAGTACGCCAAGTTATGAAAACTTCAACGTCCTATCTTGTGACCGACATGTTAAAGGAAAGTGTTGCAAGTGGCACGTGCAAAAAGTTGGGCGGGCTAGGCCTAGACCTTGCAAGCAAAACAGGCACAGTAGGCTCGTCGAGTGGAGACGGCAACAGCGACGCATGGAACGTCTCCTACACCCCACAACAAACTCTATGTGTTTGGGTGGGTGCTACAAAAAACAAGCCACTCCCCAATTCAGTCACAGGTTCCAATCTTCCCACAACAATAGCCCAAGGCATTTACAACAACTCGCCAAAAGACGACACCAAGTTCCTTCAACCGCCAAGCGTGCAAGAGATAGAGATAAGCCAACTCGACCTGTCTCAGAGCAACCTTGTCTTGCTCGCCCCTCCTTACATGCCCGATAGATACAAAATAAAAAGTTTGTTCGCCACCGACAACCTTCCGCAAGAGTTTTCGACAAAATTCGACAAAATCGACAACTTTTCTCTTGCGGGAACTTTGAAAAACAATTTAGTGACACTCACCCTAGACGCTCAAAAATTTTTACATTACGACATTTTTAGGCAAAACGACGATGAGATAATAAAAATTGCCACAATTTCCGATAAACAAGGAATCGTGACAATTTTAAACGAAGTAGAGAGCGACAACTTTTACACCTATTATGCCCTTGCCACCTTGTCAAGCGACGACACTATCACCGCCCAAGCCCCCTACTTAAAGTTTTATGTGGAATAAATCAGTTTTCAACAATTTTGTTTATATTTAAAAAAGCATCATATCGCGATATTTTAAGCCGTTGTATTTTTAGTCCAAGTCCAGCCTTTGTAGGTCGAATTCAAATACGTTGCGTTTGCCGTAGGGTCTGTTACAGAAATCGTCGCTGTTTGGCTACTATCGTTAGGGTTGGTCACAGTCCAAGTTTTGCTTGTGTCTGCAAACACTACACTACCACTAAAAGTGCAACTGTTAAAAGCGTTCGCCTTTATTTTTTTTATTGCACTACATATCGTCACAGTACTATTAAACGTGCAAGTATCCATTGCATACAGTCCAGTATCATAAATATACACGTCTCCGTTAAAAATGATGCCATTTAGTGCTTTATTTCCGCTTGTAATTGGTAAACTATGTATTTTTGCGGTCCCGCTTATTGAACCATCACTAATTTTTATACTTGTTGTATTCTTAGGAAAAATAATTTCTATATCACCCGTAAGTTCTTTGCCGCTCATTAGAAGTGCATAGTTCACGCCACTCTGAGGTACAACAAAAGGCAACGATGTAGACATCTTTTGTGACATGACCCCGGACATCTTGGTTATATTATTAGATAATATAGAAAAATATACAAGTTGTCCACCAGCTTGGAGAATAACGTTACTCGCATTTGCACTACAAGTGGGTTTCATAAAGCAAGAGTAAAGGGTTATTGGCTCGGTTGGTACGTCGTACCAAGATTCAAGAGTGGTGTCACTGGTCGAAGTCCAATAAATTGTGCCTGGGTCAATGT
>CAVHMC010000034.1:0-11998 GCA_963636895.1 Oscillospiraceae bacterium
TATTAATACATTCTTTTATTGATTTTTCTTATTTATAAGTTTTTTATTTTATTTTTTATTTATTGATTTGTTTTTTTGTATCGGCTTGCATTGTTCCCTTGTTTTTATGTTTCTTTTTATGATTAAAGTGTTTATGCTTGACATTGTTTTCTTTATCGTGGGCATTGTTAGTATCTGCATGGTGGGCATTGCTAGCATTTGCCTTAACTTGCACATTTTTAGGCTCACTACCCTTTGATACTTTGTTATTTTTTTCGTGTTTTTGTTGATGTTCGACGCCTTGTGCTGTTTTTAGAGTATCTACATGTTGAGAAAATTTTGCACCCAAGTCTTTTATATTGTAATCTTTTATTGTCGTTGTCCCATCTCTATCTACAAACTTAATTGAAACGGTTTCTTTGAGCATGTTTTGATACACCACAGTCCCACGCCCGTCTTTTGTCTCAACTTCGCTATTTACCTTTGGCATATTTTTTGAAACTTCCGTATAAAAGTCGTTCTCATAACTTAAACAACACATAAGTCGCCCGCAAGCACCGCTAATCTTTTGTGGGTTGAGTGCAAGCCCTTGCACCTTTGCCATTTTTATAGAAACTTTTTCAAAATCTTTTAGGTGGGAACTGCAACAACATGCTCGCCCACAAATGCCAATACCCCCTACTATTTTAGCCTGTTCGCGGATACCAATTTGTTTGAGTTCAATTCTACTTTTAAGTGCGGAAACAAGTTCTTTTATAAGGTCACGAAAGTCCACCCTATCTTCTGCAATAAAATCTATCACAACTTTTGACATGTCAAAAGAATATTCCGCATTGACAATACTCATTTCAAGCCCAAGTCTTTTTACAATCTTTTCCGCAATCTTTACCGCGTCGCGAGACTTTTGCACCACGTCTTCATAGTGTTTTTTATCTTTCTCGTCGGCTACTTTTAGGATAAATTTTGCATCGCTTGGGAGTTTTTTATCGTAAACTTTTACACTTTCTACCTTGCCAAAACTTTCCCCCACAGCACTTTGGCACACCACAAAATCATCTTTTTTCAAATCAAATTTGTCATTAAACAAGGTGTACAACCTGCCATCAAACTTCAACCTAACTTCTACAATTTGCATAAATATTTTACCTCCAAAATGTACAACAAAAGATTATCCAATAAATAACTTTCGTTGCAATTAAAATCAACAGCCCTTTTTGTTTCGCAAAGTTTTTTTATCACTTTATCAATAGCATCGGCGTCATAATCTTGTGCGATTGTCAGCAAGTCGTCTAAAATATTTTTATTTTTTACAAGATACTCTTGTCCTAGCCTTATTAGCAGTAAATCTCGATAAAAGGACTCAAGCACAACAAGCACCATCGAGGTCTCGCCCTTTTTTCCCACAAGTTTCGTGCTATATTTAAGCACCATCTTGCTATCTTTCATGTTTCTTAGCATATCAAGACAATTGTTGTAACATACTACAAAGTTGCTGTCGCTAGAAAACTTTATTGCTTTTGTCAAGTCTCCCGATGCCAAGTCCACCACACTGTCCGTCGCTTTTTGTCCCAAAGCACTTACTATCTCACTATCGTCAAGTTTGCTAAACCTTATTTTTTTGCACCTAGAAAAAATTGTTGGCAAGACCTTACTCTCATTTGTCACACACAAAATTATGTACACGTCTTTGGGTGGCTCTTCCAAAATTTTGAGAAGCTTGTTTTGCGATTGCACAGTGGCAAGCGAAAATTTATCTAAAATAAACACTTTTTTATCGCTTTCAAGTGGGGCAAGATAAATATTTTCAATTAAATTTTTTATATCTTCCACCAAAATTCCCTTGTGATTTTTTGGATAAATAAGCAAATCTCCATGCGACAACAAATCCACTTTTTTACAATTTTCACACACTCCGCAAGGTTTTTCTTCCCCGCTACACAACAAAAACTTTGCAAACATGTACGCAAAATTTGTCACCAAAATCTCATCTGGCGAAGAAAACAAAAAAGACGCACAATTTTGATTTTGTGCAATCAACTCCTTATATTGCCTATTATTTTCTATCAACTTGCCAAATTCTATCATTTTTCCCAAAATAGATTGCCTATTTGTAGTGGTCTAATATTTTTGTTACAATTTTAAAATGAATAGTTTTAAGGTAACTTGCCAAAAACATTTCCACAAAACAAATATTTTATCGCTAAATCTATATTTTATGATATTATCACAAAATTTTACAATTGAAAAGTCTTTTGACTATAACTTAAACAAAAACAAGGAAAAATAAACTACTTTTCCTTGTTTACAATATATTATTTTTAAAATAACAAAAAATTATGCTTTTATTCCAAGCACTTCAAGTCTAATTGTTGCATTGTTGTTTTGTGGAAGGACTACCATAACTTTGTCGCCCTTTTTCTTCCCAAGCAAAGCCTTGCCCACAGGCGACTCGTTGGAAATGTGCCCTTTTGCAGGGTCACTCTCTGTGGAGCCCACAATCTTATACTCAAACTCGTCGTCAAAATCAAGGTCTTTTAGTTTCACTGTGCAACCTACGTTAATAACGCTTGTATTAATTGCTTTTTTATCAATAATTTTACCAAATCTGAGTTTATTCTCAATCTCCAAAATCTCTTGCTCAAGTTGGGCTTGCTCTTCTTTTGCAGCGTCATACTCCGAGTTCTCGCTAAGGTCACCAAACTCTCTTGCAATGCCAATACGTTTTGAGACCTCATCTCTCTTGGTTGATTTTAGGTAATCAAGCCTTTCTTGCAAGGCCTCATAGCCGTCTTTTGTTAGATATATTTCGTTTTCCATATTTACCTCCTATTTCAAAAGTTTTAAAAAAAATGGCATACTGCCCCTAGGCAATACAACATCTAGGTGGTGCCAATGCACCTTTTAAAAACTTTCGACGACAATTATAGATGATTATATATTTTATGTCAACAAATATTTTTTAATTCACAAAAATAAAAAATTGTCTCTTTTGTTTTGAAAAATAAAAAATTTTTTATCCTTCTAGATTTACAAGGTTTGCACTTTGTTCTATTTTTTATAGAAACAAAATTTTTTTTTGGTTTTTTAAAATATATTTTATTAATAGGTCTAAAAAAATAGCATATTCAAAACAATTTTGATATAATTATTGTAATTTAAAAATTTGGAGCAAAAGTATGGTCAGAATTTGGGCAAAAGTTATGAAAAATGAAAAAATTGTCAAGGACACCGTCTATGAAGATGCGTCCATATTTGATATTTACAAGTTTTTTGACTATCTCACCCCAATTTGCGAAAAACTTGATATTGCTACACCTATTGTTGTGACAAAGCACTTGGCACATTTTTTGCAATTTAGGAACACCACCTTTATGCCTAGCGACTTTCCAGAAAGTGTCAATTTTGACAAACTTGTCCTTGAAAATATGTCGACATAGCCTTTTATTCCTTATAGGAATATATTGCAAGTTTACGAATATTTACGCTTTTTTGTAAGCTTTTTTGTAATTTATGTTAGATAAAGGTACAAAGCCTTTATTGCCACAAATATTCCAACATTTTTAAAAACTTATTTTTTATCATTTAATGAATAAAAAAGTTGCAACAAATCATAATTAAAATTGTATTCACATTTTAAAGCGTCGTTTAAATCAATATCAAAGGTAACGTCATTTTTGTACCCGATTGCACGATTAAATATGCCTTTTTCAACAAGGTCGACGGCTTTTACACCAAATTGCATAGCGAGTGCTTTATCAAGAACGGAAGGTGCACCCCCACGTTGAATATATCCAACGATTGAGTACTTAAAGTCCACACCCGTCTCCTTTGTCAATTTTTTTGCAAGGTCTACAACGTCAAATTGATGTTCCGCCACCACAATAGTAGGAGCAACACCCATACGTTTAAGATGCAATTTTACCTTATCCACAATTTCCTTTTCAGTTGTTGGTTTCTCAGGCACAGCGATTAAGTCGCAAGCGGTAGAGCAAGCACTATACAAGGCAATATCTCCGCAATACCTTCCCATAACTTCAAACACACACCCTCGGCTAAGTGCGGACATCGTCTGTTTTACGTCTTCTATATATTTGCATGAGTTATTAACTGCCGTATCAAACCCAAGGCAACGCGACGTGTATCTCAAGTCGTTGTCAATGGTGGCAGGAATACAAATAACATTTATTCCTTCTTTTGCAAGTTCCACCGCCCCATGATATGAGCCGTCTCCGCCAAGAAGAATAAGAGCGTCAATATTGTGTTTTTTCAAAATTTCAGCCGATTTTTTAACAACTGAAGGCTTTTTAAAATCTACAAAACGAGAAGTTTTGAGTATACTTCCACCAATTGACCCAATATTTTCTACCATTTTTTCATCGAGTGGAATAATTTGTTCGTTAAACAAGCCCTTAAACCCTTCAATGACACCATAAACCCACAGCCTTCTTGCCCTTGCTACTCGTACAATAATGTTTATGGCGGTGTTCATTCCTTGTGCGTCGCCACCACTTGTCAAAATTGCAATATTTTTTACTCCCATTTTACTTTCCTTTTATTTAAAAAATTTTCTATAATTTTTCAGTTAAAACTTTCAATCTCCAAAATTTTATGCAATTGATTTAGTCATAAAGAGTTTTTCAACTGTCCTTGTATTACTATTCTTATTAAATTGATTTTACACGTATAAAGTTTTCAATAATTTTTGCATCAAATTTATTTTATATATGAAGAATACACATATCAATTCTATATCCAACAATTTTTGATATATTTAAAATTATCACACCATCTTTATATTTTCATCATCAAGCAAAGCATAAAGTTCCGTCAAAAGCGTGTCACTAGGTGTAACGGAAACACCAAGTTTAAATGCTTTATTGTAAGACGTGCATTTGACAATAACAGGTGTATGCCCCGGATAGCTTTTGAGAATTGCAAGCACATTGTTGTGCGTTATGCCATTTTGTGTATCGTATCTTAAATAAAGAGTTTTTTGATGCACAGGTTCTGATTGCTCCGCTTGTTTTCTCAATGGCTCAATCTTATCCACCAAAATGGTCACATCTTCCCCTTCTTTTAAAGACACTCTCCCCGTAATCTTTACAAGTGTATCTTCGACAAGCAAAGACTTGTATCTATCATAAATTTTTGGGAAGAACATTGTCTTAAACGTCCCATAAAGGTCTTCTATTGCAACAATTGCCATCTCTTTATTGGACGATTTAGAAAAGATTTTTTTAACTTCTTCTATCGCCCCACCACAAGTTACAAGCATGTCATTTTTTAAGCCATTTTCTTCTTCAATATTCTCTTCGATTTCTTCGCCTTCTTCGTCGAAAGTTTCTTCACTCTTTTCGTTTATCATTGAGCCATTAAAAGTAAATTTGTTGAACTCGTCCATAAAATTGTCTAGTGGGTGACCAGACAAATACATGCCTAATACTTGCTTTTCAAACTTCAACTTGGTGGCTTTGGTGTACTCCGCCATGTCTGGCAATTTTGTCTTTTTTGTCGTCTCTAAAGCCACATCATCAAACAAACTAAATTGCCCTGTGGCTCTTTTTTTCATATCTTTTGAAACCACTTCTATCACAGTCTCAAATATACTTATAAGTTGTGACCTATATGCTCCAAAGCAATCAAAGGCACCCGCCAAAATAAGACTCTCAATACAACGCTTGTTTGCACCTTTACTTTGTGTCCTTTCTACAAAATTATGCAAATCGGTGTAATCTCCACGCTCTTGTCTATCCTTTATAATCTCTTCTACGACACCAATACCCACATTCTTTATGGCAGCGAGACCAAAACGTATCTTGCCGTCTTCCACACTAAAATATGTCTCCGATTTGTTTATGTTTGGGGGCAAAACTTCTATCCCTTGACCACGTGCATAAATGATATATTTTTTAATTTCATCAATAGAGGTTATTCTATTATTTAAAACAGCAACCAAAAATTCAACTTCATAATAACATTTTAAATACGCCGTTTGATAAGACAAATATGCATAAGCGGCAGCATGCGACTTGTTAAAAGCATATTTTGCAAAGTCTTCCATATCGGCAAAAACTTTTCTTGCAATATCTTCTGGTACGCCACGCTTCAAAGCTCCCTCAATTGATTTTACGCCATTAGGGTCTTGCCAGCCGTAAATAAACTTCTCTTTTTCGGCAGCCATTTTTTCTACCTTTTTCTTGCCCATGATACGTCTAACCATGTCCGCTTGTCCCAAGGAGTACCCCGCCATTGCTTGTACGATTTGCATAACTTGTTCTTGATAAACAATAATTCCATAAGTGGCTTCAAGAATTGGTTTCAAACAAGGGTGGTCGTACTTTATGCTTTCTGGATTATGCTTGTTCTTAACGTAAGAATCAATGTACTTCATAGGTCCCGGACGATAAAGAGAAATACCAGCGATAATATCTTCCAAATTGTCGGGCTTCAATTTTTTCATAAAGGCTTTCATACCACCACCTTCAAGTTGAAAAATTGCGTCGGTGTTGCCAGAAGATATAAGTTTAAAAACATTTGGGTCGTCGTATTCCATTTTGTAAAAGTCTATATCCACGTTGTGAATACGTTTTATAAGTTTTAAGGCTTTATCAATATCCGTCAAGGTCCTAAGTCCCAAGAAGTCCATTTTGAGTAGTCCCAAATCTTCAAGTTCGGTCATCGAATATTGTGTGGCAATTTCATCTCCATTCCTTAAAAGCGGAACATAGGTGTCCACAGGCTCAGGGGCTATCAAAATGCCACATGCGTGGGTGGATGTTTGTCTTGGCATACCTTCGAGTTTTATACTCATATCAATAACACGTCTAACACGTTCGTCATTGTCGTACAATTCTTTTAAAGATGGAATAATGTATTTTGCATCTTCTTCTTTGCCTGTTCTACCAAAATAATATTTCAAGACAGGTGGCTTCTTAATTCCTTCTGGGAGTTTTGCGGGAATTTCTTTGCAAATTTTACCCACTTCTGCCAAAGGAAATCTAAGCACACGTGCAACGTCTCTTATCGCGTTCTTGGCAGCCATCGTGCCAAAAGTACCAATGTAGGCGACATTGTCCTTGCCGTACTTTCTCTTGGCATACTCAATAACTTCTGGCCTTCTATCATAACAAAAGTCAACGTCAAAGTCGGGCATAGAGACACGTTCTCTATGAATAAATCTTTCAAAAAGCAAATTGTATTTTATAGGGTCAACACGAGTTATTCCGCTAGTGTAAGCCACAATACTTCCCGCCCCACTGCCACGCCCCGGCCCCACAGGAATATTGTTCTGCCTTGCATAATTTATATAATCCCACACAACAAGAAAGTACTCCACAAAACCTTGCTCTCTAATAATATCGAGTTCGTAGTCCGCTCTCTTTTGAATCTCGGGAGTAATGACTTTGTATCTTTCCTTTAGTCCGTCATAGCAAAGTTTTTTTAAAAACTCGTACGTCGTCATACCTTCAACTGTATACTTTGGGATAAAATTCTCATTGTCCCGAAGAGTGCAACCCTCGGGGAGCCCCGCAATCTCTTTGTGCGACTTGGCCTTAATGGTCACAAAACATTTGTCCGCTATCTCTTGGGTGGTGTCAAGTGCCTCTGGATAAGCGCCAAGCACTTCTTCCATCTCTTCTCTACTCTTTACATAAAATTCGTTGGTAGAAAACTTTAGCCTATCTGTATCGTCGAGAAATTTGCCCATTTGGATACACATAAGCACGTCTTGCATCTCGGCATCTTCTCTTTTGATATAATGTGCGTCATTTGTTGCAACGGTCTTGACTCCAAGTTTTTTTGCAAGGTCGTTTAAGGGCTCTAATATTTCCATTTGTTCTGGCAAATGGTGATTTTGAAGTTCAATATAAAAATCGCCTTCATCAAACATATTTTTAAGTCTAAGTCCAAGTTTATACGCTTCGTCATATTGCCTTTTTAAAAGAAGTTGTGGAATATGTCCCACAAGACAAGCACTAAGGCAAATGAGCCCTTTTGAGTGTTGCTCCAAGACGTCATAATCAATCCTTGGTTTATAATAAAAGCCTTCACGTGCCGCAATGGCGTTGAGTTTTAGCAAATTGTGATAACCTTCGTTGTTTTTGGCAAGAAGTATCAAGTGTCCATTGTCTGGCTTGCCTTGCTTGTACAACCTATCCATTGCAATGTAGAACTCGCACCCAATAATAGGCTTAATTCCATTCTTGTAACATTCCGCAAAAAAATTGAGTGCCCCCGCCATAGTGCCGTGGTCAGTTATAGCAACAGCGTTGGCACCTTGCTCCTTTACCGTCCTTACTAGGTCCTTAACTTTTGCCGCTCCATCAAGCAAACTATATTCTGTGTGAATATGCAAATGCACAAAATTTTTCATATAAGTCCTTCTTTTGATTGATAAAATTGTCAATTTTTTATGTAAATCTTAATTTAAAATTAATTTTTACAAAACTATATTATCATTTTTTCTTTTTATCCAAGTCGTCAGCCATCTTTATAAGTTTATCAAAATGATAATTTATGCCACTTTTAGTTATAGAAAATGTCAACAGTTTTGTCAAGTCGTCCATAGACACTTCTGGGTTGTCCATTCTTACTTTGGCAAGTTCTCTTAGGCGGGCGGGCAAGCCTTCTAGCCCAATAGTTTGCTCTATTTTTTTTATAGCGTTTATTTGTCGCAAACTTGCATTGACAGTTTTGGTAATATTTGCATTAAGGCAGTTGTTTTGCCTATTGATATTGTTCCTAACTTCACGAATAGCCAACTCGTTTTGCAGTCTCAATAGCCCTTTGTACGCACCGACAAGTGCAAAAAGGTCGCTAACCTTGTCCGCTTCCTTTATGTATAAAACAAAAAGATATTTCCTATTGCTTTTTTTGTTGGTTATGCCAAGTTTAAAAAGCAAACTCGAAAAGTCGTCACAAAATCTTTCATCTACAAAATTAAATTCCCAATGATAGCCAGAAAAAGTCCTATTTTTCCCTTTTTCATCATTTAAAACGATATTTGAAGTTGAAGCCGTTGCAAACACACCCTTAACATAACTTTTCTCGCAACACTCGCCTTCCAAGACATGCTCGTCTAGCCCCACACCAATGGAAAACTCGTTGTCAAGATTAAACTTGGCTATCCCACAATCAAAAAGTATCCTTTTTGTTGCCTTTGTAGGAAGAGATATTATATATCTAGTGGTTTTGCAAACATTGTTGTCGTCGTCTTCCCTTATGCTCGCTTTTTCGCCATAAAGAGTAGACAGGCACTCGTTAACTCTAGGAAAAAGGTCTTGCATATCAGTTTTTAATACAACAAAAATATCCTTGCCACTTTTTATCAGTTCTCCACACGAATGAATAACTGCCGACAAAAATGCCAACTTGCAACACTCATTTTCAATGGGTTGACTTAAGACTTCTTGCTTTACTTCTCGTGCAAACGACATACTTTCTCCTTTTGTTTGTTTGCAAAATTTTTATCTTTTTACAAAATTTTACACACTTTAATTACAAAAAGTAGTATATCACAAAAAAATTTTTTGTCCTAGAATATGTATCAAAAAATTTTCTCTTTTCACTTATTTTTTTATTTCAAAATCACAATTTCTTCTTCTAAACTTACTTTATAAAACTTGTAAATTCTTCTTTTTATGAGGCAAATTAGCGAATAAACTTCACGAAAACAAGCTTTACCCTTGAGATTTACAATAAACCCACAATGCTTGGTAGAAATTTGGGCATAACCCCTTTTTATTCCCTTTAAATTGCACTTTTCGATTAAAATAGGTGCAAAATTGCCTTTAGGTCTTTTAAAAACGCTCCCCGCACTACGTTCTTCGTAGGGTTGAAGGGCTTTTTTTCGAGCAAAATTGTAGTCGCACAAGGCTTTGACTTCTTCTTTATTTTTTTTCTTTAATTGCAAAACAACTCGCAAAATAACATAATTTTTATCACTAAAATAACTTTTTCTATAAGAAAAATCAAGGTCGCGGGCACTTTTTCTACACAAAGTCTTGCCGTCAGTGTAATAAACATATTGCACGACTTGTGACATATCACTAGAAAAGCTCCCCGCATTGCCATGTACCGCACCACCAAGGCTCCCCGGTATCCCATAACTCCACTCCAAGCCACTTAGCCCATGCTCTATAGCAAAGGTATTTAGTCTAAAAAGTCCCACTCCCCCATCACAAATTATTTTGTCTTTATAGCAAAAAATTTTGTCCAAACAAACGTGAAGAACAAAAATATCATGAAATTTATCGCTTGCAAGAAGATTGCTCCCACGCCCTAACACAAAATATTTTATTCTATATTGCTTAATCAACGCTAGAAGTTTAAGCATAGTTTTTCTATCATAAACTTTTGCATAGGCACCAATTTTGCCACCGATAGAAAAAGTGGTGAGTTCGCTAAGCTTTTTGTGTCTACTCACCACAAGGCTTGGCAATTCCCTTTTTACAATCTTTATAAACTCAACAATTTTCACATAGTTATTTATGAAAAATTGTAAAATTTCGTTTATATTTAATTTTTTTATCGCATTTTTTGAAAAACTTAAACTAAAAATTATTTACGATAAATTTTTATAACCCTTTTTGTTGTTGAATAACTTAAACTTCGAAAAAATTTTAATTTCATATTCCTATTTTTTAAGGCAATCGTAAATATATATGAAGTTATCTTAAGAAAAGAAAAAAGTTTAAGGTCACCCGAACACGAAGTTCTACCTTAAACTCATTCAAAAATATTGAATTCAAAATTTCAAGGAAATCAACAAATTTTTAAAGATTCTATAAAATTGAAGGGCTTGAGCTTAAAAAAAACTATTTTTTGTACTTTTCAAAAACATTTTTTGATTTTAAATTGCTTTTTAATTTATTTTCAAATTCTAAATACTCGCCCGACGAATAAATATTTTTTCCGTTTGTTGAAAAAAGTCCATAATTTGCAAGGTCATTTTGGCAAGCGTCTGTCGTCAAAAATTGCACAAATTGCTCGGCATAATATTCCTTTATACTACTGCCACTTTCCGCCACCCCCACATATTGCACAAGGTCGCTAAACTCTCCCAAAAAGTTGTATCGCAAGGAAGAAATTGCACCCTTTTCTTCTCTATTTTTTAGCCTAGCAAGGTCTCTTGCCGTCCCCAGCAAACTTATGCTATTTTTTTTAAGAAAATTTTGATACGCTTCGTAGGAAGAGGAAAAAGACATGATATTTTTGCTATCTATCTCTACATTGTTAATTTTCAAGACTTCTTGCCCCAACGTTGTATCACTTAGGCTAAGCCCCGCATACTCTTTTTTGCCTATTTTTTTACTTTTGACGAGGTCGTCCAAGGTGTCGCTTTCATCCGCCAAATTGTCATAAGAAAACAGTGCATAGCCCGACAAAATATATGGATAAGCAAGAAGTTTTCCCACGCACTTACCATATTGAACAAGGTCATCTCGCACATTATCGTTATTTTTCAATTCCTTTAAAAAGCCCGCAAGAATTTCTCCCGCCCCGCACGAAAATGAGTAAATATCCGCCTTATTGTTATCCGCCAAATTTAAAATCAGGTCGTCTAGCGTTAAGGTTTTTATGACGATAAAGCAATTTTTGTTTTGCAAGTTAAATTTGTTCGCTTGTTTTTGCAAGTATTTTTCTCTACTAAAACTCCCACCTTCAAAAGTTTCTATGTGGTGCAAGGTAAGCACGCATTTTGGTGCATTGCCACTTTCATAAATTTGGTTTAAATTTAACCTATAATTTGACTGGTCAAAAACCACGCTTGGAGAGAAGATTAAAAAACAAACAAAGCCTATGCAAAAACACGTTTTAAACAAACCACTAAAGAAAGTTTTAGTTTTGTTTTTACCAAAATTTATGTTGGTTTCTTTATTATTTTGATTTTTTTTAAATTTTCGACGAAAAAAATGCATAATTATTTTTATGCATTTTTCTTTTTATTTAGGACAAGTTGCAAAATCAATGTCTTAATCAACAATTTTTAAAATTAACAAAAAGAAGTGTATTATAC
>CAVHMC010000035.1:0-9149 GCA_963636895.1 Oscillospiraceae bacterium
ACAAAGGGACGGTATTTTTGTCAAATTGTAAATCAAGCATTTTTCGCTACAAGTGAGAAAATATCTAGGGTTTAGGGCTTTTTCCGCTCCAAAAAAGTACTCATTTATCTACTATATAAATGAGTACTTTTTGAAAAATTCTTTGGAAATTGGAGAAAAATGGCTGAAAAAATACATATTTTTTCTTGACAATTTAAGATTTTTTGATAAATTTTGGCAAATTTTAATAAACTTTGTTTATTTTCTTTACAATTTTTTTGATAAATGATAGAATAACTACACATTTATATAGTAGATAAATGAGTAGTTTTGAAGACCTAAATCGGTCTTTTTTTTAAAGATTAAAATGCTTGCTAATAAGAAAATTCAAACAACGTTATTTTACAAGCCAAACCCGCCAAGAGTGGAATTAGACAACTCTTTTGCCTTGTTTTGTGCATCGCGAATGGCACTCAAGACAAGGTCTTCTAGCATCTCCACATCGTCTGGGTCGACCGCTTCGGGCTTAATCCTAATAGCCTTTATCTCGTTTGTGCCAGAAATCGTCACTTCCACCATATCGCCCCCGCTCTTACCCACAAGGTCAGTCTCGGCAAGCTCTTGTTTTTTTCTCTCCATATCCGCCTGCATTTTTTGAGCCTGCTTTAGCATATTTTGCATATTCATTCCACCACCAAACCTATTAAAACCTGACATAATTATCTCCTTTTTTAACGTCATTTTATAATCAAATCATCACCAAACAAATTTTTCAAAATTTGTAAATTTTGCACAATTTTGTTATTTTGCGGTTTTTTTAGCACGACTTGCAAGGATATTCTATCATCAATTTGCTTTAAAACCAAAGAAATTTTGTCGAAATTTTCCTTTTCCGTCAATATTTTTAGAGTAAACTCGTCTTTTACATATGCGGTCAGCACCCCATCGACCAAAGCCAAATCGTGCACTTCGGTGCAAGCAGAATGAAGCGTCATGCAACTCATCTCTCTCAATTTTAAAGCAAGTTCGCCCCAAATTCTTCTTTTGGAAGAATTGGTCAATTCCCCCTTTGGAAGCATATTTTCGTCTGGAATATCAAAATCTTTTTCGTCTAAAACAGCCTGCTCTTGTGCATTATCGTCATAGAAAAACTCTTCATTTTCATCAAAATTTTCTTCAAAATCTTGTGGTGGGCACTCATCTTCGCAATAATCTTTGTTTTGAAAATTTTTGTCATTTGCAACCGAGTCTTTTGCCATCTCGCAAAACGTCTCTTTTTTGTCTGTTATTCCTAGTTGCTCTTTGACACTTTTTATCAAAGACTCGTCAATTAGTTTTTTTTTTCGTTGCCGAAAGAAGCACACTCAAGGCATTTCAATTCAATTAAAGTTCTTGGAGAAAGAGCAAATTTAAGTTCCGTCTCGATTTCGCCAAATTTTTGCATAAAGGCTATCAAAGTGCTTTCGTCTAAAGCGTTTGCTTGGGATAAATATTTTGCGTAATCTTCCTTTGTTATTCCAAGCATTTTTTCAGCATCAGGACAAGTTTTTGCGACTAATAGGTCTTTAAAATGTGCCGTCAACTCCTTGCCAAAGGCAACCAAATTTCTCCCCGCTTTACAAAAGTCGTCTATTGTTTTTAGCACTCCGCCTAAATCTTTGGAGATTATCTCATCGACGACTTTCACGACGCTTTCCCTATCGCTTGTACCCAGAATCTCAACGACTTTATCAAGCGTTATGTCGTTGCCAGCAAAAGCCACCACACAGTCTGCAATAGACAAGGTGTCTCTTACACTGCCTTCGCCCGCCTTTGCAATAAGGTCAATCGCCTTTTCGTCGCAAGTAACACCGATTTCTTTAAAAATTTTTTTTGTAAGGTTTGCAAGTTCTTCCTTGCCTACAAGCCTAAAATCAAAACGCATACACCTAGACAAAATTGTTTGCGGAAGCTTGTAACTCTCTGTTGTTGCCAATATAAACACAGCGTGTGAAGGTGGCTCTTCCAAGGTTTTAAGAAGTGCATTGAAGGCACTATCCGTCAACATATGAACTTCGTCGATTATATAAACCTTGTATTTCCCATGAATAGGCGGATATTTTATTTTTTCTCTCAAAGCCCTAATTTCATCAACACCGTTATTGGAAGCGGCATCAATCTCCAAAATGTCGACATTGCTTGGGTCGCTCAAAGCCTTGCAAGCTTCACATTTGCCACAAGCAGAGCCGTCTATCGGACTCAAACAATTTATCGCCCTTGCAAAAATTTTGGCACAACTTGTTTTACCAACACCTCTTGTCCCGCAAAATAGATATGCGTGTCCAATTTTGCCTGACATCACTTGATTTTTCAGCGCTTTTACTATATGGTCTTGACCGATAACAGCATCAAAAGTCCTTGGCCTAAATGTTCTATATAATGCAAATTGCAAAGCCTATTCTCCTTTTAAATCTTTCAATTTTATTTTAATCCTGCTCAAAGCGTTGTCAATACTTTTTGGGTCTTTTTGTAGTTTCTTTGCAATTTCAACATAATTTAATCCCGACACATAAAGTCTTAACACTTGTTTTTCCATATCACTTAGTTCGCTATTGATTTCCTTGTTAAATTCTTTCAATTTTTCGTGAAAAATAAGTGATTCTTCGGGGGTTAAATTGCTCGCAACAAGGAAAAAGCCCGCATTTTCTTCATCTTGCTCATTATCCAAAGTTGATAAAATAATTTTGCCTTGATTATTTATCGAAAAGTATGCATTAAGCATTTGATTTTTTTGCCTATTATTTGCTTTCAATGCGTCCATAATTTGACGAGTTATGCACACTTTAGCATATTTTTTAAAAGGCACCTCAAGTGACGGCTTGTACGTCCGCACAGCATTAAAAAGTCCTATCATTCCTTCTTGCACAAGGTCATCACTTTCCGCATTTATCAAAAAATATTTTTTGCAAATTGTGCCCACAAGATGCTTGTAATTTGTCAAAATTTCATTTGTTGCATCATTGTCGCCTTTTTGTGCATTCAAAATCAATTCGTTTTCAGTCATCTTTCCTCTCTTTGCCTTAGGGCTTCGTAAACTATCGCACTTGTTGCCGTCGACACATTGAGCGAATTTACTTTGCCAAACATTGGCAAACTCACTAATCCATCGCTCAGTTTTTTTGTAAGTTCTCCCACTCCAAAGCCTTCGCTCCCCATCACAATACACAAGTCTCCCGTCAAGTTTGTTTTATACATACTTTCTCCACCTGCTTCAGCAGAATACACCCATATGTTTTTTTTCTTAAAATCTCTTATAACGTCGTTTATGTTCTTTACACGTGCAATTTTTACGTGATTTACCGCTCCACAACTTGTTTTGAAAACCGTTTCATTTACACTTGCACTACGTCTGTCTTCAATGACGAGCCCATCAACACCCGCACAATCGCAAACTCTAATGATACTCCCAAGATTGTGTGGGTCTTGCACACCATCTAGAATAACAATAAAATGTCCATTATCTTTTTTATTCTCCAAAATCTCATCAATGGTAGAATATTTGTAGTCTACTATTTCAGCCACCACACCTTGATGATGATTACACACCTTGTCCAAATTTTCCTTTGAAACGAAGTCTAATCTAACCTTATTTTTTTTACATAATTCGACAATTTTTTCCTTACCCTTAACGTCGCAAATAGCCACCTTGTTTATGGTTTTGTTTGCTACAAGAGCCTCGAAAACGCTGTTTTTCCCGCTTATAATCATTTGCCTTCTCTCCTTAATTAAATTAAAAATATGTGTACATAGAAGTAAATCTTAAAACAAATTCAAAATTTGTACTATCGTTACTAGCAAATACCCTTGCCTGCACTTAAGTTGAAGAACAATCAGTTTATACTTACGAGTAAACTCTCTAACTCAACCAAATAATACAAAATTGTGATAATCTCTGTTTTTTGTGCTTTTTATAAACTCTGTTTTTGATTTTACATATACTTTTTTAGACATTATATATACATTTTTAGGCCTTGTGTATACTTTTTCTAAGTATCGTACATATAAAAATTTGCTTTTTTTCAAAATTTGTTTTTTTCTTCTTGCAGAACACACTCCATGTCCAATTTCAACCTATCATAAAGCAATAAAATCTTGCCAAACTCTTTTTTAAGATACAAATATCCCACCACCGCTTCAAGTGCAGTTGCTCGCTTGTAATCAGCCAACCCCGCATTCTTTGCAACTGTCGAAACATGCACATTTCTTGCTCGCTTACTAACTGCCTTTTCTTCTTCATTTAAAAGGTCATCAATTTTTTCAAGAAAAGCACTTTGGTAGGTCGCCTTTACAAATTTTGTAGATAATTTGTGCAATAAATTGTTTTTGTAGGTTGAGTGGTCGACAAAAAATTGACGCACAAGCACACACCACACAGCGTCACCCAAAAAGGCAAGGCTAAGCGAACTCACTTGCCCAATATCTTCTTCCCTTATATTGTCAAAATTTGCAATTTTATCTAACATATGTAAAATTGTAGCACAAAACAAAAAAAATATAAAGAGTTTAAACTAATATTTTCTATTTGATAAAAATTATATGACCACTTCGTAAAAAAAATAAGGACAAATTACAAAATTTTTACCATATCTATTGAATTCTCAAAGCCAACAATAACCAAGTTATCAAATTTTACCAATTTTTTCCGTTTTCTCGCTAGTTACATAATATTCTATTTTTAATTTTTTAAAACAATTTTTCAAAGCAATAATTTTATCAAATTGAAAACACAAAAATTAATTTTCAATTTTATTTTGACTAGTTGCAACAAATTTGTCATAATAAATAGGGGAAGGTGTTTTTATTTTCAACAATTGAAAGGTATGGTTTTAACCTTTGAATGCCAAGAATGTGCCCCCTAGTCTTCCTAGTCTTTATATATTTAAAGGAGAAAATATGTTTGCTCCAAACGAAAAAGTTGCACAAGAACTTTTGCACAAATTGTACACAATACAAAATGATGAGTTGTTTATCTCAAAAATTAACGAACTAATTGAAGATGTTAGAAAACAAAATTTTTGCAAGGATATCATAATTGAAAAAAGAGTTAAAGGACCAATTTCGGCTTTAAAAAAGTATGTTTGCACAAAAAATGCGGAATATCAACATTCTTGGGATTCAATGCGTGACCTTTACGGCATAATGTTCCTTGTAAATTCCAACGAGCAAGTCAACCAAATCTTGCATTTTTTTGAACAAAATTATGGCTTATACAAAAATAAATACGTAAAAAACATGGTCGTCGACTATAGACAGGTATCCAATAGAAAGCCGGGGACTAGCAATATTCCCTACGAATATCAAGACCCAAAAGGAAAAGACTATCAAACAAACGATAGTTATAAATCTACAAAAGCAAATCTCATGATTATGGGTGTGCCTATTGAAATTCAAATAAAAACAAAGGCGCAATATCTTGCCCACACAGCGACACACGACTCAATATACAAATTGCTCACCATTGACGACCCAAAAGTTAGATATGAAATATCTGACAAACTTTTTCCATACTTTGAGACATTTGCTTATCTTAGGCTCAACAAGGACAATTTGACTTTTGGACAAATAAAAAAAGTAAGAGAAGATATAAAAGAAATATATCAAAGAAATTATGAAATATACTCCAAATTCCCTTTTGTTTTTAATGAGTCTCGTTGTTTATATGGTGTAAATTTTTATCTTTTGAACAATAGAGAAAAATTTTTAAAAGATTCACCCTTTAAGGACGAAGGAATAACCCTTCAAGTAGCAAGAAGCGAAATAAAGCAAGTTTACGAATATATCTATGACAAATTGGCAAAAGAAAAACCATCTCTCAAACGCACCGAACTTGTCAACCTCACAGTCGACTCTCTTGTAAAACTGCCCTATTCAAAATATAAAAGCATAAAAAACATTATAAGTGGCGAATATCGTCATGGAGCATGCTTGTTGAGTGGCGTGTTTGATGTGTTAAAGCCAGAACAAGCAACACTCTTTCAAGAATTAAACAAAGTTTATATGGAAGTGCATGTAGGGGTTTTGAGTGATGAAATCGTTTCTGCCTATTATGGCGAAAATGCAATTTTTGACGAAAAAGCACGAAAAAGACAAGTGGAACACTGCAAAGGGGTTTGTTCCGCACATATTATTAGAAACTATGACCTTACCTTACCTAGCGACATTGGACCCTTGCAATTTGACGAGCCAAAAAAGAAAAAATACGACATAGCCTATGTTAGTGGCGTTTTTGATGGCCTTCACCCGGGGCATGTGGAACATCTATTAACTGTAATTGATGAGGCCGAAGAAGTCTTTGTAGGTGTCAAAACAGACGAATATTCTAGGCGAGTAAAAAGCAAAAACACTATAAACAACGAGCAAGATAGGCTTTCTATTGTATCCGCACTTAGTGGAATTACAAAAGCATTTTTGACCGATACCGACATGCTTCCGCCCGATTGGTTTTTGGAAAATGCAGTTAAAGTTTTGTCAAAAGGTGGACGAGTGGCAATATATCTTGGCTCCGATTGGCAAGCAAAAATAAATAGCAAACCAGAAAGTAGTATGAAAGAGCTTGATTTCGTCTTGGCAAATTATCCTAGGATAGAACTTGCAAGCACGCATAGAACAAAAGAAAAAAGTCTTTCAACCACCCTACTCAAAGAACGCCTTATTCGCGAAAAAGATAGAAAAATAGTTGGAATGGAATTGAAAGATATGGGCGATAGCTATGTTTGATATCCCCTATTTTTGTAGACAAAAAATAGGAATTTTGTAAAAAAAATAGGACTATTTGAAAATTTTGATTAAACATAAGGCAAAATTAATAAAAAAAATCAAGCAACTAAAAAAAATAGCCTATAAAACTGCAAAACATGAAAAAAATACAATTTTTTAACAAAAAAACCCATAAAGGAGATAAATATGTGTAAATTAGATGAATTGAAGGAAAAATTGCTATCCTTGCCCGACTTGCCTATTTTTATTGCAGGACACAAGTCGCCCGACCAAGACTCAATAGGCAGTTGCCTTGTTTTGTGTCGTGTTTTAAGAGCTCTAGGCAAGCAAGCATGGATTTTGTGCCACAAAGAAGACACTTCCCTTGTCTCATGGCAAAATATTGACCCTTTAATTATTACAGATTTTGAACTTTTATTGCAGAATGAAAAATTTTTGAAAGAAAACAATAATTTTTCAAAAAATATTTACCCTAATCTTGATAATGAAAAAAATATAAAGACCGAGAATTTGCAAAAAATGTTGCACAACGGGTACATTTTTATCGCACTAGATTTAAACGATTTTTCAAGGCTCGACTGCCCGCAAATTTTTCTAAATGCAACATACACAATAAATATCGACCATCATCAAGGCAACACCACCAATGCAAATTTTGTTATGTCCTGCTCGGCACCCTCCAGCACGTGTGAAATTATGTATAGGCTTATTGAAAAGATGGACAAATCGTTACTTACTTTGGAAAATTGCGAAAATCTCTATTGTGGAATTTTGACAGACACGAACTCTTTTTCAAGAAGGTTATCAAATAGGACTCTCGAAATCGTGCAAAATCTTGTCAATCAAGGTGTAGATTATTACAAATTAAATCAACTTGTCCTTTGGCGACGCACCGCTACTGAACTCGAGTGCAGTGGGCTCCTTGCTCAAAAAATTGTCAATGCGGGCAAATTTTGCTATGTTGTTTGTGATAAAAATATGGAGTATGCAAAATCTTTAAGTCAAAATGTCTTATTCAAAAAGGTTGCGGAAGACTTGCGTAAAATCGACGGCATAAATATTTTTGTCTTTCTCCTTGACTATGGTGACAAAATCGTCGCAAAAGTTATGACGAACAACTGCGATATCGCGGACAAAATATCTTCGCAATTTGAAGGCGGAGGCGGACATAAAAAAGAAGCTGGCTTTACAACTGGGTTGGGAATAGATAAAATTTTAAATATTATCTCAAATTATCTTAATGGTTAATATTGTCACGAAAACACGGCGACCAAGGGGTTCTCGCCCCCACAGCCTTCCGGCGCGGGGCAAGCCCTTCCCTTGACCGCCTTTATTTTAATTAGTCGTCACGTAAAATATACACTTTGGTCATCAAAATTACCAAATTATCAGCGACCGCGACTAAATGTACCACGATATTTAATTTCGTTTTGTATTATCACACTTATATTTCTTACAAAATTGTGCCATATTTTGTTGTATAATGCCGTCGACCGCTTGGTCGCCCGCAATTTTATACGCCGACCTTGTGGTCGGTACTGTTTTTTGATGCTATTTTCTCTTGCAAGACCACTAAAAAATTTTTAAACTATAAAACATTTATCACATCATATTTTTTGTCTTTTATGAATAAATTTTAATATGTTTTTGACTATAAAAAAGAAAGTTTTGATTTGGTGCCTTGCCCTTTTTGCTTTGGTGGCGATTTTGTCGTCATTTTTTGTCGTGCAAGGTGTTGTCGCAAAGCCGATGCAACACTACGCGGTCGTTATTGATGCTGGTCATGGCGGGATAGACGGCGGTTGTGTCGGGAAAACCACCGGCGTTTTGGAGAGTGACCTTAACTTGAAATTCGCCTTTAATTTACAAAATCAACTTCAAAATCTTGGAATTTCTTGCACTTTGACGCGAAAAACCACCGACGGGCTTTACGACCCTTCTTCAAAAAATCATAAAAAAAGTGAAATGAGTGTAAGAAAAAAGATTATTGACGACACTTCCCCCGACCTTGTCGTGAGCCTGCACATGAATAGCTACCCCTTGCAGTCGTGCCATGGTGCACAAGCGTTTTACAAAAAGGGTCACGAGCAAGGCAAAATCTTGGCGGACAACCTTCAGCAAGAACTATCCCTCGTGTCGAGCACCAAGTCCACTGCGGGTAAAGTGGGCGACTATTTTATCGTCAATTGCACCACCACCCCCGCCGTACTTGTGGAATGCGGGTTCCTAAGCAATGCGGAAGAAGAGCGTCTCCTAGTCACCCCCGCCTACCAAACCAAAATTTGCTACGCCATCGCCGTCGGCATCGTCAAATATTTGGAAAAATGATAGAGTATTAGAAAAACAACAAAATTTTATTTTGTAAAATTACCAATACCCAATTTATTTAAATAACTTAATTTAAATGTTTTTAT
>CAVHMC010000035.1:9159-11574 GCA_963636895.1 Oscillospiraceae bacterium
AAAACGGCATTTTTGCCATATTTATCAGTTTATTTTATAAATTTTAAAATTATTGAAACATTATTCTTCGTCTATCTTAAATAATAAAATTGTTAGCTATTTCTAGTCCAATTGTAACTTTTATAAGTTTTTACTAAATTGGTTGCATTGGTTGATGGGTCTGTAACAGCAACACTTGTTCCATTCACAGTCCATGTCTTACTTGTGTCAGCAAAGGTTATACTTGTTAGACCAGTGCAACCTTCGAAAGCACAAGCATCTATACTCGTCACACTACCAGGAATTGTCACACTTGTTAAACTTGTGCACCAACCGAAAGCATAAGTTTCTATACTGGTCACACTATCGCCTATTGTTATACTTGTAAGCCCAGAATCACGGAAAGCACTATTACCTATACTCTTCACACTATCGGGTATTGATATACTTGTAAGACTATTGCAATTATAGAAAGCTTGATAATAAATAACTTTTGTTGTATCTGCCAAGGTACACGAAGTGATATCAGTTGACGTTGCCTTTACTGCCACAAGATATGGGTTTGTAGAATTGCCTAAGTATTTCACATTATCAGTCGTTTTATAGTTTAAACTCGTGCAACCCTCGAAAGCAGAGCTACCTATACTCGTCACACTATCAGGTATAGTTATACTCGCAAGACCAGTGCAACCCTCGAAAGCACTGCGACCTATACTTTTCACTCTATCAGGTATCGTTATATTCGTAAGAGCAGAGCAACCTTCGAAAACACATTCACCTATACTTGTCACACTATCGGGTATTGTTACCTCAGTGAGACTTGTGCAACCATCAAAAGCACTATCACAAATAAATCTCGTCGTATCCGCAAAAGTGCAAGATGTTATATCAGTAGAAGTAGGTTTTACAGCCACAAGATATGGAGTTGTGGAATTTCCTAAGTAATTCACACCGTTATACGTGTTATATATTAAATTATCACATCCATTAAAGCCAGGACACGTCAAGTCTACTATACTATTTGGGATATTTACATATTTCAAACTATTACACATAAAAAAGCTAGATCCACCGATACTATTTACACCTTCTAAAAAAGTAACACTTTCGAGACTCTTGCAACCAGTAAAACAATATATACCAGTGCTTTTCACACTTCCTGGTATTGTTATATCCAACAAATCACCGACGAAGTAAAAGCCACCCATTCCTACATCGCTCACACTATTTGGTATTGTTATATTTTTAATTCCAAAACCGAAAAAAGCCATTTCCCCTATACTAACCACACTATTCGGAATAACAACATTAGTAACACTGTTCAACACCACATCGTCATCTGTGTACTCCGGCTCAATGCCCAAGCAATTTTCCCCTTCAGCTTCGTTCCCCGACACACTAGTTACACTATTTGAAATAACCATATTTGTGGTGCCGGTAAAGGTGGTGCCGTCGAAGTTTGGTACCATAAAGCAAGCGTAAAGGGTGATTGGGTCGGTTGGGATGTCGTACCAATTCTCAAGTGCGGTACCGTCGGTGGACGTATAATATATCGTGCCTGGGTCTTTGTAGCTATAGTCTGTATTGCCCACTACCGCTGAGTTTGTGCAAAAGTAGAAAAATTCCGCTCCACTACTGTTTGTGAGTTGAGACACTGTCATATATGCCGAGTCTGTAGTCTCCGCTGTGGAAGACCTTGTATCGAAAGTGCCATTGACATAACCGCTAGCAGTTGAGGTAGTAGGTGCTGGCACCGCACCAACGATTTTAAATTGAGTTTTATCTTCATTTGTAACGTAACTAAAGGAACTTGTGGAAATAGCACAATTATCGCCCGTATTGCCTGAAACACTTAAGGTAACCTTTTCTTGTTCTTTAGGTTTTTCTTTTGTGAGAGTCCAAGTGATACGGCCATTCAAACTCGCACTACTATAGATATTATCAACTGAAATTTTGACTATGTAGGTTGCCGAGCCATAGGAAGGAACTTCTAGCACGCTACTTTTGTTGTCGTACGAACTCGCTGTTGAAGTTTTGTAGGCAAAAGCAAGATTTTTTGAGGGAGAACTCGAGTCTGTGTCCGCATAAGCCACAGAGGCATAGTATTTCTCACCCGAATTGTTGAAGGTATATGACAAAAGCACGTCTTCCTTTGTGCCAAGAGTTAAAGTTTCGTTTGGCGACAAAAGCAAAATCGACGTTGGCTGGTCGGAACCAAATTTTATACTGGTGTTGCCTTCGCTATCCGACATGCTCTTTGCATCATTGCTACCTATTTGATAAGTGGCAGTGACCGAGCCCCCTATCTCGCTTGCGACGTACAAAATGCTGACGTTCGACCCCACATACTGCGTTGACGCCGCAAGAACGACCACCGTGACGACCAACCCCACGATAATCATGCTCATCAAACTATAAATTGCAATTAAACCTTTT
>CAVHMC010000036.1:0-10717 GCA_963636895.1 Oscillospiraceae bacterium
GGTTTTTATATTTTATTTTCTTAATTTTTTTATTACTTCTTTCTCTATTGGGGTCCCTTTAAAGTTTGTAAAATAGCAAAACTTAGGTTCTCTTACAAAGTAAATTTACAACAACGCATAACAAAATTTTTCTTTTTATTACCTTTTTCTAGAAATATCTCAATTTGTCTTTTTGTTATGCGTTTTATGAAGTCATTTTGCCCTGTTTTGCTCTTTTTTTGTCTTTCTTTAATTGTTTTACAAGTTTTTGCTCTTTCAAATAATCTTGATAAGTCAAGTTTAGGTCAACTATTTTGTCACGCAATTTGTTCTCCGCTTCTTGCAAGGCCGATTTGTCAAGATGCTTGTCGTAAAACTCGTCGAGTTCAAAAGGCTTGCCTACCAAAACAACATTTTTTCTAAAAAAACGGTGTTTTTTGACTACATAACAAGGGATAATTGGTGTTTTTGTCTTAATTGCAAAAAAGCACGCTCCACCTTTTACATTGTCGTCTTTATTTAATTCTTCCCTACGAGTCCCTTCTGGAAAAATGCCGAGATTTTGATTGCCCGCCACCTTGAAAATCTCTTTCATTTGTGCAAGGCTTAGCCCCTTTTCCCTATCAATTGCGATTGAGCCGAAAATGTTCTTCATGAAAAAACTACTAATTTTGTTTGAAAACAGTTCTTTTTTTGCCAAATACCTATTTCTACTTTTAAAAACATAATCGTATAAAATTGGGTCAAAATTGCTTTTGTGATTGCTTACGATAATGTATTTTTTGCCTTTTTCTATGTTTTTTTTGCCATAAAGTTTGTAGGGTGCAAAAATATGAAAGGGCAACCAAAATATAACATAACTTATCCAAAATAACATATCAATCTTCCTTCCTTTCCTTTGCTTCTGCCAAAAATTTTCCGCAAGCAACCCCCGTCGCAAGAGCAATTTGGATATTAAACCCACCCGTCAAGGCATCAACATCAAGCATCTCTCCTACAAAAAATAGATTTTTATTAAACTTACTTTCCATCGTTTTTGGGTCAACCTCTTGCGTCTTCACTCCGCCACTTGTTACGATAGCATAATCAATATCGTCTAGCTTGTCGATTATAAATTCTAGGTGCTTTAAGTTGTACACGATGTCCTTTCGTTGCGATTTTGTGATATCTAAAACATTTGTCTTCATAGGTATTTTTGCCCTTTCAAGAAAAGTAGGAATTAGCGACATAGGCATGAGTTGTTTTAGATAATTTTTAATGCTTTTGTTCCTATTTTCTTCAAAATCACGCAAAAGTCTATTGTTTAGTTGTTCCTCGCTTAGAGCGGGCTTTAAATCTATCACGAGTGGTAAGTTGCGAATATCAAAACTATTGACAAGACTACTTAAGGTAAGAACGATAGGTCCACTCACTCCTTTGTGAGTAAAAAGCATTTCTCCAAATTGAGAATACTCTTTTTTGCCTATTTTTATAGAAATTGTGACATTTTTCATAGTTAGCCCAGCAAGCGAGCCGTCGTAGTTTTTAAGAAGTATTGGACATAAAGCGGGCTTTATGGGAACAATTGTGTGAGAAAAACTTTTTGCAAACTTATATCCATCTCCCGTCGAGCCCGTTGAAGGATAAGACGCCCCGCCCGTTGCAAGAACGAATGCGTCGCAGTCTATTTTTCCCCCATCAAGACAAACAATATATTTGTCTTTATTCCTATATACGTTGTCTACCTTGCTATTATACAATATTTTGACATTATTTTTATCAAGCAATTTTTGAAAAGTTTTTATGACCTCACTTGACTTTTGACTTGCGGGGAAAACCCTATTGCCCCTTTCAACGACTGTCTTAAGACCCCTTTTATTAAAAAAATTGATGGTATCTTGCGGGGTAAAATTTGAAATAGCGGAAAAAAGGAATTTGGAGTTGTTTACAACATTTCTCAAGAAGTCTTCTTTAGAACACAAATTTGTGAGATTGCACCTTCCCTTGCCCGTAATGTACAATTTTTTGCCTATTTTTTCGTTTTTATCCAATAAAATAATTTGATTATCTTCCTTTTGACTTGCAAAATAAGCACACATTAGCCCAGAGGGACCGCCACCAACGATAACAATTTTCATATTTTTTATTTTATATTATTTATAAAAAAAAGTAAAGGGATAAGTGCAAGCACCATTAAATTAGAAAAAAAACGAAAAAATAGTCACAAGCACAAAGGCAAGTTGCTTTAAAAATAAAAAGGGCATGATATTATCTATCAAGCCCAAAAGACCTTATTCCACTTCGAATTGCTTTAAAATCTCTATCTCATATGGTTTTAAAGTCCTTATCTCTCCACGTTTCAAGCCACCAAGTTTTACTCCCGCCATTTCCACTCTTTTCAAAAATATCACTTCGCGACCAATGGCTTGGAACATTTTTCTTATCTCTCTATTTTTCCCTTCGTCAAGAATAATCTCCATTTTAGAGACATTATTTTCGAACTTTACAAGTTTTACCTTACACTTGTTATATCTCACACCATTAACCACCACACCCGCTCGCAAAACGGCTAGTTCACTCTCCTTCATCTCGCCTTCTACCTTCACCACATATTTTTTTGGCACAGCATACCTTGGGTGAGTTAAATGATTGGCAAGTTCCCCGTCATTTGTAAGAAGCAACAGTCCTTCGCTATCATAGTCTAGTCTCCCCACCGGAAAGACCCTTTTGTCAATATCACCCAAAAGGTCGGCAATAGACTTTCTATCCCTATCGTCGCTCATAGTTGTGACATAACCTTTTGGTTTGTTAAGCATATAATATACTTTTTCTTCTTGCAAAGTTATCTCTTGGTCGTCTAGCAAGACCTTATCTTTTTTTTCATTAATATCCGTTGATAACGTGGTGCAAATCTCTCCATTTACTTTAATATGCCCCTTCAAAATCAACTCTTCCGCTTTTCTTCTTGAGCAAACCCCACAAGAAGCGATGTACTTGTTTATTCTCATTTTACCATTTGTCCAATATTTCTTTTATTACGTCAACAGGTTCTATCCCATCAACACTTTCAATACTACACAAATTTTCGCTAAAAATCAAGGTTTTATCATAATATATTTTCACTTCGCCCAACTTTGTGTCCTTTTCAATGGGGGCTTTTACTTGCTTTTCATAATCATACTCCACCCTAAATCTCTCCACTTCGTCTTCTCTTGCCACCACGCTATAGCCACTTTTGTTATAAAGCCTTAGTGTAGACGAATTCCCGCCTTCTACCGCGATGTCACTCACAAATTTATAATTTGGCAAAATTTCGTACAACTTGTACTCTTTGAAAGCTTGTTCCAATAGTTTTTCGCTATCTTCAAACATAGGTCGGTCGTTTAGCACCACACACACAACTTGCATGCCATTTCTTTCGCAGGCGGACACTAAGCACCGTCCTGACTTCCTTGTATATCCCGTTTTGACACCAATACAACCTTCAAGCGAAGTCAAAAGTTTATTTTTATTGATAAGTGTACGTGCAATATTATGCTCCGTTTGTTTGATTACAAACTTTTTTGTGGATACAATTTCTTTAAAAACAGGGTTTTTTAGAGCATAACTTGTGATAAGAGCCAAGTCGCTTGCCGTTGTATAGTGCTCCACATCATCAAGCCCATGCGGAGTGACAAGGTGGCTATCTTTTGCCCCACATTTTAGAGCCGTTTTGTTCATAAGATTTGCAAAATTTTCCTTGCTACCGCCAATTTCAAGTGCCAAAGTTTCAGCCGAATCGTTGCCCGATTGAAGCATAAGCCCATACAAAAGTTGCTTTATGGTAAGTTGCTCGCCCTCTTTTAAATAAATCGAACTCCCTTCTACCAAGGTGGCAGATTTTGGGACAGTTACCAGTTTGTCTAGGTCATCGCAATTTTCAATGACAGTTAGAGCGGTCACTATTTTTGTAGTCGAAGCCATCGGCAACCTTTCGTTTTCGTTTTTGCTATAAAGTATGCGATTATGCAAGGTTTCCATAACAATCATAGATTTTGCCGAGCAATAATCTTGTTGCACCGTCGACGCATACACAAAATCCAAGTTTTTTACACAAAGACAAAAAACAACAGCCATAAAAATTGACATAAAGCCCAATAATTTTTTCATATTTTCCCCTTTTTATAAAAATTGAATTTATTTAAAGTTTATTTTTGGTTTTGTAAAACGCCCTTTAAAAGTTCGATAACTTTTTCAAAATTATTTTCCGTCGCAATTTTGATAAATTGAACACATTTTTCTTTTACGACTAGAAAACCAATGGGAGAAATGTTGCACCCGCCACCGCTCCCGCCAGCAAAGGGAAAACTTGTGTCACGACGACGTTTTTTGTTGTACTCTCCGCCACCGCTTACAAAGCCAAAGGACACACGAGATATGGGGAGAATAAGGCACTCGCCCTTCTCTATTGGGCTTCCAATAATTGAATTTGCATCAACAATTCCCCTTAAATTTTCTAAGGTTTCTTTTAACACATTTTCAATCGGCTTTTTTATTTCCATTTTTTTTGCTCCTTTTTATAAAATCGCAAATTGTTTGAATAAAAGTTTTTAATATAACAAACAAATTAAGTTTTATACTACTTGTAAAACATAGTAAAAGGGTGTTGCCCCTATAATCGGGGAAAATTTTGATACTTGAAGGCACTCGCCCCCGAAACGAATTAAGAAGCGAATAAACTATGCCACCTCCCATCATAACCCCACCACAAGAAAGGCTAGTAAGTAAGCAATTGGTAAAAAGCCCAAATTTTCCAATAAACCGCAAGTCGTTTAGCCTAACATTCCGCAACAAATTTGAATAAAACATTTCGCTAAAATCTTCTTGTGTGTTATTTTTAAAAAAATACAGGTATGATAGTTTTTTCTTAGATAATAAGGCAAGTTTTGTAGGTAAAATTTTTATTTTTCCTAAAAAAGCATTAAAACCAAATAAAAACAAACTTACAAAGCCCTTATTTGTCAAAAAATTAAAAATGACCTTAGCCTTGACTTTTATTGGAAAAAATAAAAGCAAAATAACAATAATAGCGATTATCAAAACTATCATATAAATATTGTTTGTTAATTTTTTAAAAATTATTTAATGAGCCTTTTTAATTTTTAAACTCTATTTGCATAATGTCTCATTCCGCTAATAATTTTTGTAGTATAACTATCCGTCACGTTGTACGGAATTTTGCTAAGCGTCACACCATCGGTGCTATATTGCTTGTCCTTTAGCCACAATCTCACAGTTGTTTCCCCAGCATTGTAGGCCGTCAAAACAACCTTTGTATCCACAAATTTTTCGCGGAGATATTTGAGATAATAACAGCCATATTTGATATTTGTCTCTGGGTCAAATAGTTGCGATGCGTCAAAGTTTGACTCTCCAAGTTTGTTTGCAATAAATTGTCCAGTTGAAGGTGTTATTTGCATTAGCCCTATTGCCCCCGCCTTTGAGACAGCATTTGGGTTGTAACTACTCTCTTCGTTTATCAAACTTGCGACCATTGTTTTATCCAAAGAATAACTCTCCGAATATTTTGCAATCTCATTTTGATATTTTACAGGATAACGAATTTTATAAATGGCAAATAAGCCACCAACCATGATGGCTATAGCAAGAAAAAATGCAAAAACATACTTTCCTTTTCTTTCTTTTTTATTTTTATTTTTCTTTTTCATATTGCTAGTGTATGCAAAATTTTTTAAATTATAAAAATTTGATTTGTTTTTAACAATTTTTAATAAAAAGCGAGCCATTGCAACTTAAACAAATTGCAATTTGTTTAAGTTATTTGCATATTGCAAATGTTTATCCCCCACACCTTAAAAGGTGTGTGGGGGATAAACGCAATGGCTCGCCCCCCAACATTTCTACTACTAACAACAAATTTTTAGCAATCAAACCACGACAAGCCCGACTCCACATCAACAGTCAAAGGCACACTAAGTTTAACCACCTTCTCCATATTTTCTTTTAACAACTTTGCTACGTCTACAATTTCGTCACGAGTGGCATCAACAATCAATTCGTCATGCACTTGCATAATAAGTTTGCTTTTATAATTTCCCTTTTTCAAGGCTTTTGCTACACCTATCATTGCAAGTTTAATTATGTCACTTGCACTACCTTGAAGGGGTGCATTCATAGCCACCCTTTCGCCAAATTGTCTAGACATATAAGTTGGAGACTTGAGTTCGTTTATTTTTCTACGTCTTTTAAAAAGCGTAGTTGCATAGCCGGTCTTTTTTGCCTTTTCCACACTACTATTAAGATAATTTTTTATGCTTGGATATTTTTCAAAATATTTATCGATATACTCTTTTGCTTGTTTTTTTGTACAACCAATGCTTTGTCCCAACCCAAAGTCGCTCATTCCGTAAATAATTCCAAAGTTAACCGCTTTTGCCGTTCTACGCATATTGGCATCAACATCGGCAATAGGCACGCCAAAAATCTCACTTGCAGTAAGCGAGTGAATATCAATATTTTCATTAAAAGCCCTTATCAAATTTTCATCACCGCTAAAATGGGCAAGAAGTCTCAACTCTATTTGCGAATAGTCCGAACTTACAAGAGCTCCCTCTTCAAAACGCGAAACAAACATTTTTCGCAAATTTTTTCCTTCCCCTTCTCGTGCTGGAATGTTTTGCAAATTTGGCTCGCTAGACGAAAGTCTACCTGTGGTCGTGAGAGTTTGATTAAATACAGTGTGTATTATATCCCCATTTTTTAGCATTTCCTTGTAAGGTTCAAGATAGGTCGTCACTATTTTTTTTATCTTACGATATCGAAGAATAAGCGGAACAATCGGGTGCATATCCACCATTTCTTCCAAGATTTCCGCACTTGTTGACCTTTTTTTATTGTTGTAAGTCACAAGCCCCAAATCGTCAAACAATAGTTCCGCAAGTTGTTTTGGAGAATTCAGGTTGACGTCTCGTCCCGCAATAGTCTTTATAGATTGCTCAAGTTCAACAACTTCCTTAGAATATCTATCTTCCAAACTAAAAAGCACATCCTTGTTGATTTTAAAGCCATTTTGCTCCATATCATATAGCACATCTGTCAGTGGCACTTCAATATTGTTGTATAAATCCATCAAATCGGCATCTTTAAGTTCCGCAAGTAAAAATTCCTCATAGTAAAACAAATTAACAGCGTCAAGATTTTCTTCCATGCCATATTTTGCAAGCAAATTGATTTTATTCGCTTCTCTTTCGCCCGCACTCAATAGATAATACGCCAAGATGCAATCAAACTCTACACCTTTTATCTTTAAATCAAATTCGTCTAGTGCGTGGTAAAGTTTTTTCTTGTCATACACAAGTTTTTTTATATCTTCGTCAAGCAAAACTTCCTTAAATTTTGAAAGCATTTGAGTGGAGTCAACCGAAAACAAGTCGTTTTGCAAATTCACAAAAAACTCACAATTTTTATCGTAAGCAAAAGAAAATTTGTCGCTTGTTATGTCACATGCCAAGACCTTGGCTTTCTTTATATATGCAATTTGCTTGTCCAATTCTTCAAGTGTCTTTATTTCAATTATATTTGCCGAATATTTTTTTGGCCCAGAGGACGTGTCAAAAGATTTAAAAATATCGGGTCTTTTTAGCAAACTATTAAATTGATATTCCACAAAAAAGTCATAAACTCCCTTATCAAAAGGAAAATCATACTTTAAATCTTTCAATTTTACACTCAAATCGACATCGCACTTTATAGTAGAAAGAGTTTTGCTAAGAAGAGCGGACTCTCTACCGTTTATCAATTTTTCTCTCAATTTATCTTTGATATTATCAAGATTGGCATAAATATTATCAAGACTCCCGTACGTTTGCATAAGTTGGAGAGCGGTCTTTTCGCCCACACCAGGGACACCGGGAATATTGTCCGACGAGTCTCCCATAAGAGCCTTAAGGTCAATAAATTGCTCGACGTCAAGAGAATATTCTTCCTTAAAGGTATCCTTATTCATAACTTTTACTTCGGAGATGCCTTTTTTTGTCAACCAAACTTGCGTGTGGTTGTTGATAAGTTGAAGAGAGTCCCTATCCCCCGTCACAATGATATTTTCCGTCAAAAACATTTTAGACAAAGTGCCTATAAGGTCGTCGGCTTCAAAACCCTTTTTCTCAATATATTTTATATGCATCTCGTCAAGCATTCTTTTTAAAACAGGAAATTGGCTCATTAGTTCAGGTGGTGTTGGACGACGTTTGCCCTTGTAACCGCTAAAAAGTTCATTCCTAAAAGTCTTTTTGCCATAATCTAGTGCGACAACGATATACTCGGGCTTGACGTCATAAATCGCTTTCATAAGCGTATTGGCAAAGCCAAAAACAGCGTTGGAATACTCTCCATTCGCATTCGTCAAAAGGGGCAAGGCATAAAACGCCCTATTTAGCAAACTATTGCCATCAATTATAACCAATTTTTCTACGTTTTCAACCTTTGCCATTTCTCTTTTCCTTTTATAAATTGTGGTGAATAAATTTTAAAACAACTCTAAATTTTGTGCTGTTGCTCCAACAAAGACCTTGCTTTGCACTTCCAATTTGAATAACTATCAGTTTTGCTTGTGAGCAAGCTCCTAGACAAAACTTCCGATAATATATAGATATATTCGTCGTCTCAGTCTTGCTTATGCAAGCATAGCACAACTCTTGTCTTCCTATGATATATTAATTTTTTGTTAAATTTATTAAAATATGTAAAACATTAAATTTTTGTAACAGTCTCATCAAGATAAGTGGCTTCCATATCGCAAGAATGGAATATGCAAGCGGAAGGATAAAGATAAAAAGCCGTAGACAAGTCATAACTTCCGCCAAGCACCCTTTTATCAAAGCCTCCCATATGCCAATTGATTGCCATAGCTTCTTCGCGGGACAACTTCATAAATCCAGAAATCATATACACAGATTTTTCGCCATGTCCATATGGGAGCATGTCGTCTTGATAGGCAAAGTAAGGCACTTTTATCCATTCGCCATCTTTTTTTACATTGCGATAGTCAAGTTTGTAGCAATTTACTTTACACACATCGTGCAAAAGTGCTATAAGGGCGATACTCTCGTCGCTTAAAGGTGACTCGTCGCCAAACTCATCTCTCATTTTTTTGACAAATCTATCATAAACGTTGAGAGAATGAAAGCACAACCCGCCTTCTACTGCCGAATGGAACTTCGAACTCGCTGGTGCTTCAAAAAAATCGGTTGTCAAAAGATAGTCCAAAAACTCTTTTGCCCCCTCTCTTTTGATATTTTTTTGATAAATTTCGATAAACCTATCTCTATTTTTAGCCATGTCAATAATAATTTCTTTATTTTTCATAATTTTTCCTTTTAAATGTGCATATATGCATGTATTGACAAACCCTTCAAAGCACATAAACAAAAAAAGAGTTGACATACAACCCTTTTTACACGACTTATTCCGCTTTCTTTGTAGCAGTCTTTTTTGCTCTCGTTGTCTTTTTGGCTGGTGCTTCAACTTCTTCTACCTTAGCCTCGACAACTTCTTCCACCTTTTCTTCCACCTTTTCCGCTTCTTTTGCTTCAGGTGTAGTTGCCTTTGCCTTGTTGAGCATAACAGTCAAACGAGATATCTTTCTACTAGCAGTGTTTTGATGGATAATACCCTTGCTCTTTGCACTATCGATATAAGAGATAAGGTCTTTCAACATAGCTTCTGCTTCGTTTACATCGTTCAAGCAAGCAAGTCTATATTTTTTGACCATAGTAGCCATAGTTGATTTTACAAGTCTATTTTCTTCTCTTCTTCTTGCAATAACAGACACTCTTTTCTTCGCTGATTTAATATTTGGCATTGCTAACTCCTTTTTATACCTAGCAAGTTTATCATAAGTAATTTTTTTTTGCAACACTTTTTTCAAAACTTTTTTACAGTTTAATTAAAAACAATAAAAAATTTTACGCAGTCATGCACTTGCAAGGGCATAATCTACTCTTTTTGTTATTTTCTATACCACTTTTAAAAACTTTTTTTAAAATTTATTTGCTATATTTTTTGCCAACCCAATACTTTAAAGAAAAAAAACAAAAATACAAAATTAAATAATTTTTCTTTAAAGAACTATTCCATCACATTTTCTTGCAAAAGCACAGAAGCAAACTCGTCCATCATATCGTTTTCAAATTGCTCACCTTTTGCAAATTCGCTTGTGATGGAAGCAAGGAACCCGCTAGCGATACTGCTAAATTTGGTTTTTCTATCACCATTTGAAGCGGTGTTCTTAAACATATTTGCAAAAACTGCACATATGGTATTTTGTGCAACTTTAAAAAATAAGTCCTTTTTTGAGCCAAGCAAACTATCCTTTAAAACTTGCACGACATTGTCTGAAAAGGCAACATCTCTATCAAGCTTGTCCACAAACTCCACCTTGACACTTTCTCTATTGTATTGTTGAGCCTTGGTCACAGGAAGATTAGACAAAATGTATTGCACAGTTTTATCTTCATAAAACTTTACGCAACCCACAACGCACTCCTTTCTATCCCCCATAGACAAATTTGCCCAATTTTGATAATTTTCAAAAAACATATTTACTCCCCTTTTGTAAGCAGTAATTATTCTCTTATAGATTATATCAAAGAAAAATAAAAGTCAAAACTTTTTAGGTTTTTTATACAAAAATTCTTAGGCACATATTTTTTTCAATTATATAGATAGAACATTTTTTATGTTTTTAATCTTTTTGCTATAC
>CAVHMC010000037.1:0-10595 GCA_963636895.1 Oscillospiraceae bacterium
TTTTTAGACACGCAAGGTTCTGCGAGGCAGGTTCTTTTTCTCATTTTTTAACAAAATTTTTTAGACGAAAAACATTTGCTGTCAATTTTTGGTGCAATTGCTGTCAAAATTTACTCCAAAAGAAGATTAAAAATCTTCTTGCGTGCCTAAAAAAAGACCGATAGCCATAAAATCAACTATCGGTCTTTTTCTTTCTAAAACTCTCTAAAACTGGTACATTTGCTGTCAATTGCTGTCAAATCCATTTTAGGCAAAATAAAAAATTACTTTTAAGTTATTTCAAATTCTAGTTCAGTTTTTCTATCGTAAATTTCGCCTTGCGGGGTTGCAAACATTGATGTGTGCTTTGATTTTCTAGCGTAACAATAATTGCACTTATGATTGCATGTGTCGTATCTGCCAATATCCACTGCCGGCATACAGCCACAATTTTTACGCTGTCCGTCAATTTTATTGTTTTTTCTTTTGAAAGTTAGTCCAAAATTTTTGTATTTTTCATTAAGTAAATGTTCGAATATTTCTCCGTCAATACATTTGCTTGGAACGATGTCATACTTTGACCAATCTCCACTTTCGGCACAGGCTTCAATTTGTATTCCGTTCTCTTTTGCGATTTTAGAAAATTTTTCTAGCAAAATATTTTTATCTTTTTCGCTTGGTGCATGGACACTTTTAGAGCACCCCGAATAATTTTCTATTACAAAACTAATTTTGCAATGTTTTGTATAACCCTTTAAACTTTCGCATAGATATTTAAAGTTTTTTATATGCCACTCCACATCTATTCCGTCTGCAAGTAAAATCGGGTCATAACGCCAAATAACTAGACAATGATTACTAAGTTCTTTGAATGTTTTTATCCTTTCTTCAAGCGGTGGAAGCCCACCCTCTATTATTACAACCAATTTCTATCTACTGTTTGTTCCCAAATATCCTTGACGTATTCATTCCCAATTTTTGCATTGTTTTTAAAATCTTCTCCATTGTCAAAAACCCATTTCTGCTTTGTTTGAGAATTATATAATTGAACTTTTATTTCTTTATCTTTATCGTAAACAAGCTCAACCGCATAGTAAACGCCTTTATATTCAAATTGCATTTCGCCATACCCGTATAATGCCTGTATAAATTCATCTAAATTAGGTTGAAATGCCTTGCCCGCCTTGTATAATTGCCTTGCTTTATTTAGAGAAATCAAATTTGGCATAGCAATAATATTAGGGTTCTCTTCATTTAAAATACAATTCCACCACCCGCAATTTGGACATTCCCCTTGTTTATAAATGTCAACAGTTATTATTTGAGAGCATACTTCACATTTCTTTTTATATTTTTTTCTATCTTTCATTTTATTTTCCTTTTTAACAATGTTGTATATTTGCCTTCTCTCCATTTGGACCTATGTAAGGTGCTCTTGGATTGTTATAATTTGTCCAATCAACACAATGGTCATGTGGCCATTCATGCTTACCTCCGCCGTGTACCCAATCACGATACCATATTATTTTAGCCTCAGCATCATACCAACCCTGTTGTAAAAGCGTTCCATTTTTATCATACAAATCTATTCTAGTATTAGGGTCCCATATTCTTGACAAAGAGCCTACTCTCCCCATTTGCCTTTCAAACCCACCGCTAGGTTTGCACATTCCTATTATACCCCCCCTGCGAGCAAAGTCTAAAAGTTTTAGAAATTGTCTGTCCGTTATCACCTAATAAAAAAGACCTATTTTAGGTCTCCAAAAATACTCATTTATCTACTATATAAATGAGTACTTTTTGAAAAATTTGTTAAAATTTAATTAAAATTTTTGAACATATTTTGAGAACTTGACTAATTTTATGTCGTTTTTTTATGGCTTTTTATAATTTTTTTTAAATTTCTTTACATTTTTTACACAAAATGGTATCATAACTACACATTTATATAGTAGATAAATGAGTACTTTTTTTGTGGATAAAAAAGCCTAAAGTCCGCTTATCTTCTCGCTTGTAGAGAAAAATACGTAATAAAAAATGTACAAAAAAATAAAAAATTTTTTTACCTATTATAAATGTGTTTTCAATGGATAGTTTGAAAAAATATAGCCCCACTTGTAAGGGGGCTACAAAGGGGTAGTAAACCCTAAACCAACCTATTTTTACTCCCCATTGTAAGGGGGAGTGTCGGCAAAGCCGACGAGGGGGTAGTTAAAAATACCGTCCCTTTGTCCCGGAAGGTGTCACGTAGCAAAGGAAGGGCAGTAAGGCTTTGGAAGGAGAAAAAATTATGTCTACAAAAACGAGTTTAAAATTGTCTGGGTTTTGTTTGTTCATGGCATTTGCGATGATAGTTTTATCATCGGTGGTGATTTGGTGCGCCAAGCAACAAAACTTGGATAGTTCTATCACAATTGAATTTGTTGTGCAAAAAAATGTGGTGCTTGCTTTTTCGACCTCGGATAGTAGTGACGCAATTTCTAGCGATTGCAAGGTGGTACTAAATGAAGACAAGTCAAAGTTCAAAATCGTTGGCCCAACACCAATTATCGAGACAACGACCACGTCGTCGGCAAATTCGACCAGTAATGAAAGGACAGCACTTGAAATGTCGTCAAGTGAAGGCAAAAAAACAAATAGTTTTCTTGCGAGTAATGAAACGATTATTGAAGACGGGAATACAACGCCCCAAACAACTTCAAGTAAAAGTACAAAAAATTTAAGCTCAATAATGGCTAGCAATGAAAGCGACGGAAGTTTAAGGACCGCGATAGATACGACTTCAGGTCCAACGGGGAAAATCGCAAGTTTAGACGAACTCAAAAACACCGCAGGTGCAGAGTTTTACTATTTTTGTACTAATTCAAGTGCTGTGACAAATACTTCTTACGGTTACATAGACCCGGGCACAATTTATTGGACTTCGACAGCTGACACAACACTTGAGACATGGTATGACTACACCTACACCGCTGACAGCCCTTTGCAACTTTATGCGTGCTACATGACACCTAATTATACAACTGAAAGCGTGTATAGTGGTAGTGCAACAAAAATAATCATATCAAACAGTGTGGCAGATATCCCTTACAAGGCTTTCTATAGTAAAACAACTATAACCAACGTTGCCATTCCACAAAGTGTGAAGACCATAGGTTCAGGCACAAGCAATACCGATTATGGCGCATTTCAAAGTTGCACCAAACTTACAAAAGTTGATTTGCCAAACAGTGTGACCGCTATAAACAATAAAGCATTCTATAGTTGTAGTGCTTTAACTAGTGCCAATATATCAAACAATGTCACAAGCATAGGAACGAGTGCCTTTCAAAATTGCACAAAAATTACCGGGACTTTAACCTTGCCAAATAAGGTAGCTAGTTTGGGATCTTATGCTTTTAGTGGCTGTACAGGACTTACGGGGTTAGACCTTGGGAGTGGCGTAACAACAATAGACTCTTATGCTTTTCAAAATTGCACAGGACTTACAAGTGCAAATATCCCATATAACGTAACAAAGATAGATATATGTGTTTTTATTGGTTGCACCAATCTTTCAAGTCTAGGAGTATCAAGTGCTAATAGTGTTTATTATTCAACAGATAATTGCATTGTAGAGGCTTCAACAAAAAAGGTAGTGCAAGGTTGCAACTATTCTACCCTTCCTAGTGATGCAATAATCATCGGCGATTACGCCTTTTATGGTTGCACCAAACTTTCTGGTACGTTAAGTTTGCCAAGTACGGTGAAAACGGTGGGCAGTTATGCTTTTGGCAACTGTAGCGGATATACGGGCATAACTATCCCAAGTGGAGTGACAAGCCTTGGGACTTCTGCTTTTGATGGTTGTACCAATTTTACAGGAGCCTTGTCCATACCTAGTACTATCACAAGCATTGGAGATTATGCTTTTAGATATTGCAGTAAATTTACGAGTATAACGGTTTCAAGCAATTCGTATTACTATTCGTCATACAATTGTCTTATCAACACATCATCGCAATCATTGCTTCTTGGGTGCAAAAATTCTACAATTCCAAGTGGAGTCGTCACAATATATAGTTACGCTTTTTATGGCTGTACAGGGCTATCTAGTGTGTCTATGCCTAGTAGTGTAACAAGCGTAAATTCTTATGCTTTTACTTCTTGTACCGGGTTAAGTAGTTTGTCGATTGGCAGTTATGTAACATATATTGGAGACCGTGCTTT
Organism: Oscillospiraceae bacterium; assembly: GCA_963636895.1. Taxonomy (GTDB): domain Bacteria; phylum Bacillota; class Clostridia; order Christensenellales; family UBA1242; genus UBA7862. The sequence continues at coordinate 4,189 of CAVHMC010000037.1, forward strand.
TGAATATTGCAACAGTATTTCGGGGAAATTGTATATTCCTAGCAGGGTGACAAGCATAGGACAATATGCCTTTCACAATTGCAGTTCTCTTACAGGGCTAAGCCTTGGAAGCAGTTTGCAATCTATAGGGTACGAAGCCTTTTGGAATTGTAGCAAAATTTCGGGAAGTGTAAGTATCCCAAGCGGTGTTACGTATATTGGGAATTATGCCTTTGAAAATTGTAGCGGAATAACAAGTGTAAGCATACCAAATAGCGTAACGAGCATGGGGACATATGCTTTTGATTATTGTAGTGGAATCACAACGTTGTCTATAGGCTGTGGGATTACAAGCATAACAAGTTCAATGTTTAGAGGTTGTACAGCAATAAAATATTTATATATTGGCAACAGCAGTAAAACAGCCGTCACGACGATAGCGAGTTCGGCATTTAGCAGTTGTACATCTTTAGTTACACTCTCTTTGGGAGATAGTGTAAGTTCGATAGGCACGACATTTCAAAACAAATCAAATCTTACAACATTAACTATTGGATGTGGAATAACAAGTTTAGATAGTTCAATGTTTAGCGGTTGCACTGCACTGAAATATTTGACAATTGGTAATAGTAGTAAGACAGGTGTACCAACTATAGGCACAAATTGTTTTATTAGTCGTTCTAGCCTTATAACTTTGACTATTAATAGCGGAAGTATAAGCCAAGGAGCTTTTGCTTTTTGCAACGCACTTACTAGCGCAACACTTGGTAATGGGGTTACATATATAGGGAATCAGGCTTTCACTACTTGTAGCAGTTTAAACAATTTAACAATAGGTAGTAATGTAACACTAATAGATACTTGTGCTTTCGTTAATTGTAGCGGTCTTACAAATATAACCTTTTCCAATACCAGCAAATCGTGGAAAATTGGTTCTGTAATATCTAATTATTATCCCACAAACACTAGCACCAACGCGACCTATTTGGTAACAAGTTATCGCGACTACACTTGGACGAGAAATAGTTGATATGTTTTTTTGTCATTGGAAAAATTTATTTTAATTTTCTAATCAAAACACTTATCCACAAATTGTAAAATTTTGTTTATAACTCATGTATACATTTTGCCGACGACAAATAGCATCACCTTTTGTGGCAAAATTTTATTTAAAAAGCCCAAAAGTTTGTTTAGCCCACCCACAATGACAGTGGCAGGAAGGCGTTTTTTATTAGACAACTTATACATGGTTTTGGCAACGGTCATTGGGTCTTTGCCATTTTGTTCGTCGTGCTCCATCTTCTCTACCGACCTTTTCACCGTCTCTTCGTACACCGTACCCCCGTCGTACATAGATTTTTTTCTAGCAGAAGTAAACCCCGACTTTGTGTCCCCGAGCAAGCAATTGCAAATTTGAATATTAAAAGGTTTCGTTTCAAGTCTCAAGGCCTTTGCCCAAATATCAAGACTCGCCTTTGTAGCGCTATAAAAACTTTGAAAAGGAATTGGAAAAAAGCTTGCGAGTGAACTTGTACACAAAATTTTCCCGCCCTTTTCCCTTCTCATTATAGGCAAAACGCTTTGTGCGACATTGACTGCGCCATAAAAATTGACGGCAAAAATCTTTTTCACGTCATCAAGGGTTGTATTTTCTACACTGCCCGAAATACCCATTCCCGCATTGTTTACAAGAATATCAATTCGCCCTTCAATTTTATCAATTTGTTCAATAGCATTTTTAACTTGCAAAGGGTCAGTGATGTCGCACTCAATAAAATTAATTTTTTCGTTATCGCCCTTGTGTCTTGATAGACCATAAACAATGTCGCCATTTTTTCTAAAATATTCCGCAACGGCACTCCCTATCCCGCTAGAATGTCCCGTCACAACCACAACTCTACTAGTTTTCTTCATAAAAATCATCTCCATCTTCTTGTCCATCATAACCCTCGTCAAAGTTTTCCGCCGACTCGTCAAAATCGCCCGAGACGTCGTTTTCTTCAACCTTTTGAGTATCGTTTAAATCAACATAATCTTGACTAAAATAGTCGCCCTTATTCTTTCTATACACGCCACTTTCGTCAAGGCTGTCGCCTTTTTCAAAAGGATAACTAAGCCTTGTCGTCTTGCCACTCCTAGACGCTCTTTTATTGGCTTGATAAATCTCCTTTTCGCTTAATGGGGCAACAACCGCACCGTTTGATAGCCATCTTTTGATAAAAATTGAGCAAGCCACAAGAGATATGATAACAACGACCAAAATTACTGCAAGAGTGGTATAATCTTTACCCGTTTTCTCGGCATAAATGCTAACTCCGCTACTCTTTAGCCCATCAAACTCCGCATAAAATTGCAAGTTATATTTTCCTTTTGTTGTTATCAAATAAGTCGTAGACGAACTATCTTGGCTCAACCCTGTCACTTTAAGTGTTGTATTTTGAACAGCCGTCTCATAATTTGGAAGCCCGCTATCAAAGGTTATCGTTTGGCTAAACTCCAAATCTTTTTCAGTCAAAAAGTTCGTCACAGTCTCCCCTTCCACCTTGCACACAACAGTTGGATTAACGGGAGCGATATTAACCTTGTAGGGGTTGCTATCATTGTAGGAATTGCTATCATTGCCCAATTTATTTAGGTGATACGACTCAAATTTTGCCTTTGTATAAGCAAACTTAATTGTCAATTTCCCAATAGGCATATATATTGTCGATATTGTTTGTGTGTAATCACTTCTTGTTATCTCGCCAGAAAAGACGCTTGCATCGCCTGCAGTTGTTCTATACGACACAATAGTTGTAAATTGGCTAGCGATTGTTGAATTATTGTACGTTGTCAATTTTGACATCGCCTTTAAATCTTGCTTTAGCCCTTGCACAAGCAATATAGGCGAGCAATCAATAGCACTCTTAAAAGCGTCCAACTCTTCTTCCGTTGTATCCAAAATATTGTTAAAACTAATATCGAGAGAAGAAAGCGTATTTGAAAACTTCAAATCTGACAAGTTCTCGATATAATTATTAAACAAATTTACACTTGCGCCCGTTTTGAGACTGCTTAAATCAAGAGTTCTCAACTCGTTATTCATAAGGCTAAGTGACGTCAAGTTTTCTTGCATAGATTTTGGCAAAGATATCGCCTTTAGCCCGTTATCATTTATAGACAAATTTGTCAAATTGGTAAATGATTCCAACTGAGAACTTTCTATATTCTCAAGCTCATTGTTATCAAGATACAACTTACTTATCCCACCAAAAGATAGGTTGTTCAAGCCCGCCAGCGACGACAAAGGAGACAAAGTTTTCAAACAATCATATTCGGCATTTTCCCCCACAACAAGATGCAACTCTCCCTTTTCCAAATCTTTTTGAATATTTTGCCCGTCGGTAGTCGTAGGCGATAGTGCGGAAAAGTTCGTCTCGCCACTAAAAAATTTTGAAGTAAAAGACGTGGCATAGGTGTCTCCCGTAACCGTTTTGTATATTGCTTGAAGTGCCCTATACGTGTCGTAATCTAGCCCGTAGTATTCTTCGCTTTGTGGCACGTCAGCATAGGCGATATTGACATTCCCCGCCACAAAAAAAAGAGAAGCAAACGCCAAGCAAAAAAACATTATATATATTAATTTGTTTAATCTTTTCATTTTGCTCCTTTTTAAATTTGTATTCTAGAAAGACAAGAGTCGTGCTAGGCTTGCATAAGCAAGACCGAGACAACAAATAGATACTTTGTTTGTAATATTTTTAGAAGGTTTTATTTTTTTAACAATTTGCTTTGTCACTTTTTTAAAAAGTTTTTGCCTTTGTCAATAAACGATATTTTTATTGTCTTCAAAGCAAAACCTTTAGTACAAGACTTTTTAAAATTTTTTATATTAAGCCATCATTTGTTTTCTATGTTAAATCGCGATTTCACTTTTTAATAAAACATTCTTTTATTCTTTTAACTATTTTGTAATTTTTTCAATGATTTAATCATACATATTTTGTGCAAACAGGCTCAAAATACTCTAGCAAATTGTTCCTTCGTCTAAAAATTTTATGTATCGCTTTTTATTGTTTTTCTTGGTCTCCCACGACCTTGTTTTGACTTTTTCACAGTCTCTTTTCTAGGCCTACCACGCTTTTTAGGGGCAGTCTCCACCCTTTCCTTTTTAGGTCTACCACGTTTCTTAGCTACCTTTGGTGTCTCCACTTCTTTTTTAGGTCTTCCACGTTTTTTAGGAGCGGTCATAACTTTTTCTTTTCTAGGTCTACCCACTTTTTTAGGTGAAAGGTTGCCGTCTTGTGTTGAATTTTTATTAGATTTTGTTTTATTAGAACTTTGCGCTACCGTCTCGTCAATAGGCTTGACATCTTTATTATTTGTTGTGTCAAGTATATTTTCCTTTGCTGTGTCGTCTTGTGTCAAAGGTGTGTTATCGACATTTTTCGCTTGTTCATTTCCTTGTGTCAAGGAAATCGTATTGCTGTCCGCCACCTTGTCACTTTCAGTCCCCACTTTTGCATCTTCTAGCAATTTTACCTTGCCACCCGTCAACTCTTTATGTTTCTCATAATCAATTTTGTAAAGAGTCTTATACGTACTTTCAAAATAAGGAATGAGTGCCTTTACTCTTGTTGTGCCGTTTTTCTTCCAAAGATAGAAAAGTGTAAGATACAAGGCCATAAGCACCACCACAAGCCCCGCAATAGCAAGGATAAGGATAGCCCACCAAGCAAGAGTGTTGTCCTTTTGACACACAAATGAAAAAGTAGAAAAGTCCACAAGATTGAACACCACATAATCACCATCTATAGAGTAGTCAACCACGTCAACAGTGTAATATGTCTCATTGCCATGCACATGCAAAAGTTTGAAATCTTTATTCTTTACAGCTTCTGGAAGAAGAACCCTTAGTTCAAGTTTTCCCGCAATTTCTCCCGTAACTTTTATATCATAGGAAAAAACAATCTCTTCGTTTTCCGCAATATATTTTCTAAATTTTGTGGAATTTTGGTCAAGTGGGAACTCACTTGCTGAAATTTCCGTCACTAAAAGTTTTGTATCAGGAACGATATATCCCGTACCGTCAACAGAAAGCATTGCCTTTTCCACAAGTTGTGTGTCTAAATACGACACTTCCACGCCATTTATCACAAGCGTTGACGACAAAGGATCTATCTCGTTGTAACTCTTAAAGTTTTCTTCGCTCACAAATTTTGCCACAACGTTATATGTACCCACATTAGACACGCTATTCACTTTAATGTTGTTGTAATAGTATTCGACACTCAAGCCTTGCTCTTTCAAAAAGCCTTCCACGTCAGCATTTACTGCATCAAAATCATATCCGCCCTCTTTCAAAGCAAACCTTGCTTCCTGTGAGTCTTCTAAAATCAAACTCAAACTATGCCCTTGCCCGTCAAAAGTCTTATTCAACTTATTTAATTTTACATATTCTACATATTTAAAATCAGCTTTGACAATTTTATAGCAAAACTTTATTGCTTCTTTCTTATCGTCACCTGTTTTCCATTCATAGCCCGCCTGAGGTTCAATAGTTATCTCATATTCGCCTATATCCACCACACCTGTATCAGTGTTGAGACTTCCAAGTTGCATAGTTGTAGGGCTGTAGCCCACAATTGGAGACACACCGAGTTGCTCGTCAACTTTTGTCATTTTGTGCTTTTGCCCGTCATAAACAAACACTAGTGTCCCATTGTCAAGATTTTCCGCTTTGAGATTAAAACTAAACATAGGCCTTGTTATTTGTGTATTGAGAGAATTTATCGTATCTTTAATAGTTTTTACCCGCTCCGTATGGTCACTATTAATATAAGCACTAAGACAATTTTCTTCTAACAATGCCACCTGCTTATCGTAACTATTCAACCACTTGACAATGTCATTTCTATTGGAATTGTCCACGTTTGTTATTAAATTTACTTGCCCCCATGCTTCGTCATATTTCTCAATGTAACTCTTTTGCTCATTAAGGGTGCTATATTTTGCCGAAGCCTCGTCGTATTTATTTTTATATGTAGTATTTATCAAATTTTTATCACTAGCAATTGAATTGTCTAAAACTTTATAGGCACTGTAAAAGGCACTGAGATAATTCTCTGCATTGCTATCTAAATAGTTCTCAATTTTATTTAAATTGTCGCAGGCAACCAATAAATTTCTAAGTTCTTCTGACAAATCAGCATAATCGTCTTGTGTGGAGTCTTCATCAACTGCACTTTCCGCCAAAACAAAGGTAGGCGAAACAAAAGAAGAATATCCCATGACGCCTATTGGGACAAAAAGCAAACCAAGTATCAACACCAATATAAACAAATGTCTTTTACAATTGTGCATTATGTTTCTCCTTTGTTTTAAATTTTTCAACGCATATTTTGCTATTATTTTTAAAACCTATCTTTTAAAAAAATATTCTCTTTAAA
>CAVHMC010000038.1:0-10401 GCA_963636895.1 Oscillospiraceae bacterium
ATGATTTAATTTTTCAATATCAATATATTCAATTTTTAATTCTTCCATATAATTTCTCCTTATGAAAAAGCACAAACAAAATTTTGCTTGTGCTTAAAATCTTTTTTTTGCTCTTGCTTCAGGTGTTAGCCTTAAATCTTTTAGTATTTTTTCAAGTTGTTTGTTGCAATCAACTAATGTTTTGTAATGCTCATTTTCTTTGACCATAACTTTTGGAGTTTTTCCGTCAACGCAAATGCCTGTCACAATCCTAATGTATCTATCGGGATTTTTGTTGTATTCCATCCAAGCCCTATCTCGCATTATCTTAATTTGACAATATTGCCAAATAAGTTCGGCATCGCTATGAGATAGTCTATAACTAATACTTTCTTTCAATGTTTTTACAATTTCTTCATAAGCACATTTTTCTTCATCGGTTAAATATGTTGGAATTTGCAAAACTTCATTATTTATTTTTTCTGTTTCCGCTTGAACTTTTCTATTATGCTCAAGCATCTCTTTTTGCCATTTATCCATAGATTCCTCCTTTTAATACAAAAGGTTGAAGAAAACTAAAATGTTTGTTCTTCAACCTTTTTGAGATTTGTTTTTAATAACAAATATATATTAACACACGAAAATTAACAATTGCAAGAAAGGGTGTCATAATTTTTAATTTTTCTAACGAAAAATCACAGAAACTTCCTAAAAACACGAAAAAACACCGGCTGAATAGAAGATAACACAATATGGTATAAAATAATCAGTCAATATGCGGAAAACCCTTTATTTATATGGGTTTTATAAGGTTTTATCTAATGAAAAATAACACGAAATAGCACTAACTAAAACACTATATAAACAACTCAAAATCTTGCGTAGGCAACTACATGAGGGTTCGAGTCCCTCCTTCGGTACCATACGAGAATAAAACGAACCTTGGATTTGTTTCAGGGTTCGTTTTGCTTTTTAATAAAGATTGGTTTGGAGTGAAAATAAAATGTGGTTACTAGTATAGATGATATTTTAGTATGCTTGTATCCCTAAAAACATAATATTTTTTTAAATTTATTTGAATTAAACATGAAGAATGGTGCCGATTAAAGCAACCATTTTTTTATTATATGAATGTTTTTTAAATTCATAGTTTTATTATTAAGAGATCTATAGCGTTTTTATGTTTAACTATGCAAGGTATCTATATTTTAAAGTAAAATTTTTTTATCCAAAATTGGAGTTGTAAAAAAGATAACGAAATGTACTGAATATATAATTATACAATTTAGGTGTTTATGTCGTTTATGTTTTATCAATTGATTATAATTTTTTATTTTTTAATTGTGATGTCTTTAAAGCCTTTAGAGAACAAGTATAATTTTAGAAAAAAGGAGGATAAAACAATGACATTAAACGAATGGTTTGAAAAGTGGGAACTTTTGCGTGTGTCTAACATAAAAACTCGCACAAAAAATATTTATAGTTACTATTTTAATTATCATATAAAAAATAGTCTTGGGAAACTGGAAATTGAAAAAATATGCGGAGATGATGTACATAATTTTGTGCTAAGTATGTCGAAAAAATATGCAACAAGCACAATAAGTGGGTGTTTTAGATTACTCAAAACTTGCCTAGTGGACTACTGTGAAAAATATGATATTAAACCAATAAAATTTAAAAAAATAAAAATTTCAAATGTAAAAGAAAGGCAAGTGAATTGTTTTTCAATACAAGAACAAAAGATAATTGAAAATAATTTGAAAATTGACAAATACCCCAAACAAATAGGCATTTTGCTCGCTCTTTACTTGGGTCTACGGCTTGGCGAACTTCTTGCCCTTGATTGGGAAAATGTTGAACTGGATAAAAAATTGATACATATCAAAAGTTCGATGCATTATATTTACGGTAAATTTATTTACACCACTCCAAAAACAAAATCTTCAATTCGCACAATTCCTTTGCCTATGTTTTTGGTTAATGTTTTGAAAAAAGTGAAAAAACAATCTAAAAGTAAATTTGTTGTGTCAAATAAACTAGGCAACCCAATAATTCCACGAACATATCAATATGAGTTTGAAGCACTGCTCAAAAAGTGTGAAGTGTCACATAAAGGCTTTCACTCGCTTAGGCACACTTTTGCAACTCGTGCTTTGGAGTGTGGAATGGACATAAAAAGTTTGGCGGATATTTTAGGACACGCAAATCCAATGATAACACTCAAACGATACACCCACTCAATGCTAGAATACAAAATGCAAATGATGAATAAAATGGGCAAAATGTATCAAAATAATAGAGATTGACAAACAAAAAAATCTCCTTATGGAACTTGCAAAAAAGTCATAAAAAAAATTCATCTATGTATCACATAGACGAAAAATTATGTAAATAATATAACAAAATTTCTTTAAATATCCAAACAATTTACAAAAATTTTTATATAATCTTAAATTTATATCCCAAAAATATGAGTTTTTTATTATAAAATTCTCAAAGCCTTTCGTCTATGTGATACATAGATGAAAAAAATTAGTGTTAAAAACAGATGTTTTCTCAGTTTGTTTTTGTCACTAAAACAATCAAAGGGAGGGAAACAAATGAATAAATACAAAAGGGTTATTTGAAAAAATGCCTTAATTGTAAGAAATTTATAAATGTTTATAAATTTATTTGCACTTTATCAAACAAATTTAAATTATTTTAGGAGGAAAAATGAGAAAAAAATTTTTACTTGCATTTGTCTTAATTGCCTGTTTGTTTACTTGTAATATAAATGTTGTAAATTGTGCGTATGCTGCAGACTTGGGACCAACAGCATTTGAAGGTCCGTTCTTTTACACAGGGTTGACAACTACAACATACAAGTATTTTTCAGATGAAAGCAATGGTTCTGCTAAAACTGATACAGTAAATACCAGAAATATTGATGATAGCAAGACAGTTACTATCACTGAGGAGCAAATTCTTACATATTATTTGCATACACCTATAAACTATGATGCTAACAAATCATATCCAGTTGTTGCTTATTGTTCTGGTGATGGTATTACTCTTTATATTGATAAGGACACAGATTTTGGTAGTAGTATTACCCAAGTTGATGCCTCAACATATTCGGATAACAGCCCATTCAAAAAATTCTTATCATCTTATTTATATACAGAAGGGCATAGCAATCAACTTTATAATCAAACATGGGGTGGGCAACAATTGTTAAATAGCGATGGGACGGTTGCCACTCATGACTCATCTTGGCTCCCACACTATGGTTCTGCAGAAAGTGTGACGAATGGCGATGATGAATTTGTTGAAAAATGGTATAACCTTGTATATACACAAGGAAAAACAGAATACGATTGTTTCTTTATTTTTGTACAACCTACTGATAGAAGTTGGTATTCCAACAGTAGCAATACAAAAATGGCAACAATTAGAAATTTAACAAAAGATACTACTATATATTCAAAATATACTGAAAACATAAAAACTATAGCAAACGACGAAATGGGTAGTACATATATAGCAAGAGAGTTAAGTGCAAACACAAACGAACAATTGCTTATTCAACTAATAGATTCCTTGGCAAGTCAATATTCAATAGATTTAACTCGTCAATATCTGGCAGGTTTCTCGCTTGGAGCATTGTTTTCTTATGATATGGCATGCCATTATCCAGATAGATTCGCTTGTGTTATGACGACTGGTTTGCCAACTTGTGATTTAACAGATGAAAATTGCAAAGCCTTAATCAACACCAACTTTTGGTTATTTAATGGAAGCAGAGATTTATGTGATGCAAATGCTGTATGGGGGTCGCAATTTGCTCAAAAGTTAAATTCGTATAGTGCCTCACTTGGTGGAAATGGAAATGCTCGTTGTACTGTAATCAATGACGGTCATAAGGGCATATATATCGCTGGAAAAGGAACCTATGTAAGTGGAACAACCGTTGAGTCTGAGACTGCGACTTATGACTTTATGTTTGCTTCTGTAAACAACAACAATAAGACGACAAAAACAAAAAGCGAAAAGTCTGGTGTTGAAAATTTAATGGTATCAGCTATGACATCATCAACAACAAATGAAGATGGCAGTTATGATTTAGTTTTGATTAGCGGTGCTCCAATGGGAAATTATGTTGAACATGGATTTGTCATTACCACTGGCGAAAATAAGACCAACAATTATGATAGAACAAAATTGGTGGCGGTAAATGGAATGATGAAAACTGCTGATGTTATTTTAGGTGGAGAAACTGTTACATTAAAGGCGACTGATTATAAATCTCCATTGTTATATGTGTATAAGATATCAAACATTCCAAGTAGCGTTGAGAGTTTTACTGTTGTATCATTTGCAAAGACCTCAACCTCAACATATTATAGCAATTCTATAACAGCCAATATAAGTGTAAGCGGAACGACTGTAACGATAAAAGTAACTTGATAATATTTTTTAAAAAAATAATATCAATTTATTTTTAGATTTAAATTAAAAGGAGGAAAAGGTGAAAACATCTACTAAGAAAAAAATCTATGTTACTTTTGGAGTTGTCTCATTAGGAATTATTGCGATATTGACTTCCATTGTCATTGCACTTGCATCTAAAGTGGCTACTATAACAACAAATATGTCAGTTACCTATATTTCAAAAGAAGTTTCCGGAACTGTCAAGGCTGATTATACTGTTGGAGGCATAACAACTCCGATGGCAACAGCATCTGGCTCTCAGTCAATTTTACTTACAGGGGAAGAAGATGATAATTACAATGAAACTCTTGCCCCAACTGGTGCGATAGCGCTTTCAAAGCAGTCAAACAATGTTGTGTTTAGATATTCGTTCACAAATAAGGGAGATGCAAAATATTGGGCTGTTGTTAGTTATGTGGACACAGGCGAAACGGATAAGAACTATATTGCTACATATTCAACCGATGGCGCAAATTATTATTCAATAAATACTGGACTGGAAGTAGAGTCTTGTCCAGAAGAAAAAGATGAAACCGAACCAACGTATTACTATATCAAGATTCAAATTGATAAATTGGCAAATGATACAATATTTACGGGAAATTTTCAGTGGTTGCTTACAACAACAAAACCTGACAATATAGACAAACAACAAGATTTGAAATCTGCAATGTTTATGAATAATACTATTGCTTCGTATGATGCAGAAAGTGGTGTTAATAATATGACCGATGCTTTATATGCATTGTCTGTGGCTGGAGTTACTTCATTTGAAACAAAAATAGAAGGAAATAAATTTTTATATGACAGTGCCAACAAAAAAGTTTTATATGTTGACTCTGCAAACAATGTTTTAAATCTTGAAGGTTATAGTGCAGAAAATTATGAAGAATGGCTTGATATGTCATATAACGAAACTGAAATGACAGACAATTCATCTAGTTATGAAGGACTATTTGGTTAGGAAAAAATTAAAAGGAGAAAATTTTAGATGAAATCATCAAATAAAAAGAAATTAGTTATCACATTTGGGACAGTTTCTATAGCAATTATAGCGATTTTGGTTTCGGTTATAATTGCACTTGCTTCAAGAATTGCAAATATTACAACAAATGTATCAGTTACATACGCCTCAGAAGAAGTTGCAGGAAATTTTACTGCGAGTTATATAGTCGGAGGTGTTGAAACGCCTATGACAACGGCATCAGGTGGACAAAAAATAACTCTTACTGGTGACGAAGACGACAATAACAACGAGACCATGTCCCCAACAGGTTCAATAGCACTTTCTAAAGAATCAAGGAATGTCGTTTTTAAATATTCATTTACAAACACAGGTAGTGCAAAATATTGGGCTAGTGTCAGTTATACAGACACAGATGAAACAGACAAAAACTATATTATTACATACTCAACAGATGGGACAACCTATTCGTCAACAAACACAGGGTTAGAGATAGATGGAGTTGTGTCTGGACAAGAGGAAACAGACCCTAAATATTACTACATTAAGGTTGAGATTGATAAAGTAGCAAGAGATACTGTTTTTACAGGGAATTTTAACTGGATGCTTACAACCAATTCAGACCTTATCAAAGCCTACAAAGCAATGGCAACAACAAAAGCAAACAACAATAATACATTAAAAGACAATACTTATGTTTGTGTAACAAAAGAAGATTCAACAAATCTTTGGGTAAAATATGCAAATTATACAGTAACAGAGGTCTCTGCTGGCCCAACTATAACTTTAGATTATGCTTGTCCATTAACGAGTTCAAATGCAAGTTTTTTGTCTGAAGGAGTGACCGTTTACAGCCCAATAGTGACAAATATTGTTGACAAACTTAATGCTAATCTTACTGGAGAAAATGTTGGAGATTATGAATCTATTTGTATTGCTGGAAAAAGTTTGACTAATATTGAAATGATTGCCATCAACTGGGGACGAATATCAATCGACTCAGAGTCGCAAGAAATAAAGTATAGTTATGCTTATGATAGAGTTACAAATAAGGCATATATTTTGAATGTTGACAACACTGCCATATCTTATTCCACGACAACCTTAGCTTCTGTTCCTACAAATTATAGATTTTTGACAGGTGCAAATATAAACAACTCAACAGACTTGTTAAATTTCTCTAAAATAACAAATAAGTGGAATTATAGCAACGATGAAGGTGGAAAAAAATATTATTCAAGACCTACTGCAGAGAATTTTTATATGGCACACAATAAAACGGAGTTTGAACATTCTCCACTTGTTATTGCAAACTTAAATGCTGATATTGATATGACTGAAATTGAGACTAATGAAGATTGGGAGCCTATTGCAAATTGGTATAATTTTGCGAACAGTTATAGTTTGTCTAGTGATGGCAAATACACGAATAATACTGACTATTGCAATTCTTACGATATAAGTTTGTTGTTGAATGGGAACAACCATAAGTTTAGCAATCTATCTGTAGATGTCTTATTTGGTATGCTTAAATCCGACTCTGTGCTAGAAAATTTTGAAATAAGTTACAATATGGGCTCTTCTGAAAATTATTATGATTTAACTCAAACAAACACTTCTATATTGTCAAAATTGAATTCAAGTCATAAAGGTGGTTTCTGGAACTTTGCAATAATGATTAGGGGTATTAGAAATGTTCAAAGTGCTTCCTTTGATTATCGAGTAACAGCATTGATAAAAAATGTTACATTGTCAGGTAATTGCTATGTCTCTATTTATAATAGAGCTTCATCAGACACAAATTCTTTAGCAATAGTTGGGAATATTTGTTCTGAATATTATGATGGTGGCGAAGGAACAAAACATGCTGGGACTGATGATAGAACAAGAGTTAATTTCCAAGATTGCAATATCTTTAGCGGTGCAGAGGATACTTATTCTAAGGAAGATGTCGGGACTAGTTCAACAAAAGTATATAGCAAAGTATTGTATTATGACCACGAGGCAGATGCCGATGATTGCTATTTGTATATTAATGGCGTTGAGGTGAGCCCAAAAACGGCAATGACAAACTTTAGCGAGTAATATTTGATAAAAAGTGGCTTTGTATATAATTTTTAAAATAATATCAATTTAAGAAACAAAATTATGTTAATCGCAACACAAATTAAAGCGAGGGATAAAGATTTTTCCTTTGCCCTTGCTTTAATATAGCGATTTGTTAGTTTAAAATAAAAAAGAGAAAAGGATAAATATGAAATGGCGGATAAAGATTATGCCGAAATAAATGCAGAAGCAAGTTTGAGTAGTCTAGACAATATAAGTACAGAAAAAGAAAAAAATATACATAAAAAGAATAACAACAAAATTCAAAAAGTTATAATCACTATGTCAATTGTTGTCATTCTACTGTTTTTGACATTATGTGGGTCTTTAGTTGCATTGTTTACAAAGCCATTGTTTTATTCAAAATTATATATAAAAACCAATTCTAATAATTGTTTGATTTATGTTGATGAAGAAAAAACAAATAGTAAGTGGCTCGAGATTCCAAGTCATCAAGCAGATTGCTATATCTATGATTTTGATATTTATATTGAAATAGATGACTCTTCTAAAAACATTTATGAAGTAACTTTTGAACTTACTAACGACAAGTATAAATTTATTGCAGTTTCATCGTTTAAGTGCAACGAAAACATATACAAGGCAACGGTCGTTGGTGGAGAAAAGACAAAAATCTCAAGGATGATTTACTTCACTTCGGAAGAAAAAGTTGCTAAGTTTGATGTTACTTTAAACATCGATATTAAAAAAATTAATTAAGGAGAAAAATTTAAAATGAAAAATTCAAAAAAAATAGTTATATCTTTGGGCGTTATTGCTATAGCAATCATTGTTGCTTTGTCAATAACAGTAGGTGCATTGGCCTCAAAAATAGCGACAATCAACACTGCAATTACGGTAAGATACACCTCAACTGAGGTTTCTGCAAATGTAAGTGCAACTTATAAGGAAGCAAGTGCATCTCAAGCGGTTGTTATGAAAAATGGAGAAAAAGAAAAAATAACTTTTGATGGCAATGAATCAACCGCAACAGGCAGTTTGACTTGCCCAGACATAACACTTTCATCAAGCAACAAATCCGTTGTTTTTGTTTATACATTTGAAAATACTGGAGATTCAGCCTTTTATGTAAATGGGACAATCCCTTCAACTCAAACGAATGTAACCATAACAGCAACAGCAGATACAGATACAAGTGATGATGTAGAGGCAGTTGCAAATACCATTTCGTCTAATAGTTTAACACAAATTGAAGTCGCTGGACACAAGACAGCAACTATAACGATTACCGTTGCTATCACAGAAGTTAAAAACGACGCAAGTTTTTCAGGCAATTTTCAATGGACTCTTACAAATGTTTATTTAAAGTCTTAAGTGAAAAAGTATAATTTCATATAATTAAAGAACTATAGAAATGTAAAAATCCTTTATGTCAAAAATGTAAAAAGAAAATTTTTTGTGCCTAGAACGTATATACATTTTTTTACATATATTACATAAAATTTTTAAATGGAATGGATATTAAATGCGTTATAAAAATGCAAAATAAAATCAACTTTATATGGCTTGGCAAAATTAGGAGAAATATATGAATGATGGCATAAGCATAAAGGATAAAAAGTGCTTAAAGCGGATTGAACATAAAGCAATAGAACTTGAAAAAAAATATTCAACGAAGCGGACAATAGATGAAAGAAGAATAAAAATAAAAACTCCATTGCAACGCATATTGTCAATTGTCTTTAGCATTATTTGTGGCGGACTTGTCATCATTTCCGCTTTAGTATGCTTTATTTCTGTAAACGCAAAAATACATAGAACTTGTCCAACGTTTGTTGGCTATTCTAACATGAAAATTGTTAGTGGAAGTATGGTTAAAAGTGGTTTTAATATAGGAGACACAATTGTTGTGCGTAGTGTAGATACATCAACACTTAATGTCGGAGATAAAATTGCTTTTTACGTTTATCAAAAAAGTTATGCTACATTTGATATAGACGCTTGCACTAAAGATGAAACAACTACCGAAACGCACTATGCACCTATTTCGTTTAAAAGTTTTTTTGGCTTTCAGTCCGATTCAATAACAACTGTTGCACAGACGGGGGCTAACATAGTTTTTCACCATATTGCAGAGATATACAAAGATATAAATGGTAAGAGATGGTTTGTGACAAAAGGCTCAAACAACTCTGTCAACGATGCTTGGTATATCTCTGAAGATATGGTTGTTGGGATTTATGATGATAGCAATTTTGCAAAATTCGTGGGAAATGTTTTTACGGATATTTTATCAGGACAAGGAGTATTTATCCTACTGGTACCTGTGGCTTTTTTGGTTGGATATATTATCATTGAAATTTTGAAAAAAATGGAAAAGGTAAAACTTGAATGTGACATTGTTGAAGAAAAGAGAAAGCTCACAGACCCAATTTGTGTAAAAAATCAAATTGGTTTTCAAATGGATAAAAAGACAAAATATAAAGTTTTAGCACAAGCGACAAATGAAAATTTGAATGAATACATTTCTCTTCTTTGGAAAGATGGTTCAGCTCCAGAGAGTATAAAAAAATATTACCTTAGGAAATCCTTACTTCTTAAGTATAATAAAGGGCTTTTGGCTATCAATAGAACTTGTCAAGAAATGTTTAAAAACAATGAAGAGCCAACAGCAATAGCAGAGTATTATTTGGTGGAGAAAGAAAAACTTATGTATAGGCAAGAAATACTAAATCAAAAAATAAAAAAGTTGGATAAAAAATATGGGAGAAAATAACTTATAGGGAAAAATCACTATCAACAAAAATCTCTAAATTTACTTTTAAAAAAATTATTATATTTGTGATATAAAAAAGATGTATGGCATTTAAACGTGTGCTTGTCTTGATACAAGTCGGTGTCGCTTCGCTCCACCG
>CAVHMC010000039.1:0-10117 GCA_963636895.1 Oscillospiraceae bacterium
CTTAAATTCAAATCTAATTTAATAGTTATTATACTGTTACAGTTTCAAAAACGTTTTTTTAATTTTAACAAATATTATTTTTGAAAATTATTAGTATTTTTAGCTAAATGCAAAAAACTACAAAATTTATCTAATTATTTTGTCAATAACTCCCCCGCCAAGACAATTTTCCTCACTATCATAAAGCACAACATATTGCCCGGGAGTTATAGCACGTTGCTTTTCGTAAAAATCAATTGTCACGTCACTCCCTTTCACAAAAACCTTTACTTTTTGATCGGGTTGTCTATATCGAAATTTTGCAAAGCAGTCAAAAACTTCTTGCTCGGGCTTTTTTGGTATCCAATTAAAATCTTTTGCAACAAGACCCTTGCTAAATAGCAAATCGTCTTCCCCTTGAGACACGATAAGTCTATTGTTTTTTACGTCTTTATCAAGGACAAACCATCTCTCGCCGTTGCCACCACTTTTCCCACCAATATTCAAGCCTTTACGTTGCCCCAAAGTGTAATAAAGCACGCCATCGTGCATGCCAACCACGTTGCCTTTTGTATCCACAATTTCACCACGTTTGGCAGGGATATACATTTGCAAAAATTTTTTAAAGTTGCGTTCCCCAATAAAACAAACCCCTGTGCTGTCCTTCTTTTTCGCATTGGACAAGTTGTACTCTAAGGCGATTTTTCTAACTTCTGTCTTTTCAATGTCCGCAAGTGGAAAAAGCACGCTGGATAATTGATTTTGAGAAAGTTGATTTAAAAAATAACTTTGGTCTTTACTCTTGTCTTTTGCCTTTTTTAGGTAAAAAAGTCCATCTTTTTGTACCACTTTACAATAATGTCCCGTCGCGATATAATCTGCCCCCAACTTTTTTGCATATTCCAAAAATGGGCCAAACTTTATCTCTCTATTGCACAAAACGTCAGGGTTTGGAGTACGTCCCAACTCGTATTCGCTAAGAAAAGTGGAAAAAACTCTCTCCCAATACTCTTTTGCAAAATTTACAGAATAATAGGGTATCCCTATCGCTTGGCACACTCTTTTTACGTCTTCATAATCTTCCGTCGCAGTGCAAACACCCGTATCGTCCTTTTCTTCCCAGTTGTCCATAAAAAGTCCCACGACGTTATAGCCTTGTTTTTTCAAAAGCAAAGCACTCACCGCACTATCCACTCCACCACTCATACCTATAACTACAGTTTTCATATCACTTTAAAGGCTCGTCGCAATTGGGACAAGCATTTTCTCCTTTTTTTAACTTTACATAATATCCACAATTTGGGCAAAAATACTTTTGCTTTTTCTTATTAACTTTGCTTTCTTGTCTTTTTAATTTGATTTCCGCCTTGTGGTCATCTTCAACTTGCTTCAAAATTTCTTTTGCGACTTTATCGTTTGTGAGATTTTCTTCTACAAAATATTCTTCGTCTATCGCGACGGGAATTTTAAAGGACTTGGTCAAAACTTGAATAATAGACCCTACCCACATTATTGCCGAAACACCAAACGGGAAAGCGGAGAGTTGAAGAAGTAGTCCCCAATAACTCGCACCTATCACAGCATCGGACACTTTAAAAAAAACTAAAACGACCGAATAAACAAAGGCAAAGAAAAACGCAATTAAATCAAAAATAAACCATTTATATCGACCAACTCTATAATAATGCACGCCAAATAAGCCCAAAAAGATGGTTAATATAAGAAATTTTATCCTATTTACATCTTTTGGAAAATTTGTCACATACAAAACCTTGTTGTATTCCTTATTTTTAATTGCCTTTTTGCCCGCCTTGTTTGTAACATTTTTCATTCTTTCAAAAACAAGCCCACACCCGCTACATCTAGGGTTGTTTAAAGGCTCTTTTGTCTTACATCTTGGGCAAACCTTGTAATTTTTTCTCATAAAAATATTTTACCAAAATTGCAAAAAATAGTCAAATTATATAACTTTTTGAGACAAAAAATGTTCAAGTCGTATAATTTTACAATTATGGAAGAAAACTTTTTTGTTGATTAAATTTTTAGATTTTTTAATATAAAAAGTGCCTTTTACAACTCTTGTTTTGCAAGTTAGAGTTATAGATAGGCACTTTTATAGTAAAACCAATTTTGTAAATTTTTTAGGCGGTTATTTTAAACTTTACTAAAAATCTTTCATTTATCACAAATCAATCTTTATATGCACGTCTTTAAGTTGCTTATCCGTCACAGTGCTTGGAGCACCCATAAGTGGGTCTTGGGCGGACTTGTTCATAGGGAAAGCCATAACTTCCTTTATGCTACTTTCGTCGCACAAAAACATAAGCAACCTATCAAAGCCAATAGCAGCACCCGCGTGTGGTGGAGCACCAAATTTGAAAGCGTTGAATAGGGCTGGGAATTTTTCTTCCACAGTTTCTCTTGGGTAGCCCGCAAGTCTAAAGGCTTCTACCATAATATCTCTACTATGGTTTCTCACTGCCCCGCTTGCAAGTTCCACACCATTTAAAACAAGGTCATATTGATATGCCAAAATATCAAAAGGGTTCATTTCCTTCAAAGCCTTCATTCCGCCTTGTGGGAAAGTAAAGGGGTTGTGAGCAAAAGCTACATTGCCGTCATCATCTTTTTCGAAAAATGGAAAGTCGACAATAAAGCATGGTTTAAAGCAAGTTTTGTCAATCAAATTCAATTTTTCGCCAAGTTCGTTTCTTAAAAGTCCCGTCAACTTCATAGCCTTTTCTTTGTCAGCATTTGAAACGATAAAGAGTGTATCCCCCGCTTCGAGTTCGGCAAGGCGTTTAAAGTTGTTCAAATCGTTCTCGTCAAAATATTTTGATGCAGGTCCAGACAAGGCTTCGCCGTCAAATTTTACATACACAAGACCACCCGCACCTTGAAGTTTGAGAAAATCGGTAAGACCATCGAAAAATCTTCTGCCCATCTCATTTGCTTTTGCCTTTAAAGCATAAATATGTTTGCCGTTTAGAACAGAAAATGTGTGGTTGGTAAAAGGATCTGTTAGGCAAATAAGTTTGAGCGGATTTCTAAGGTCAGGCTTGTCCGAGCCGTACATTGCCATGGCATCGTTGTATTTTATCCTTACAAAAGGTGGCTTATCCACAGCCAAAGTGGAAAAATGTGTGAGAGAATTGTACAAAACCGTTTGCAAAACTTCCAAAATATCTTCTTGAGTTAGGAAACTCCCTTCAAAATCGAGTTGATAGAACTCTGTTGGACTCCTATCCGCCCTTGCATCTTCGTCTCTAAAGCAAGGTGCAATTTGATAGTATCTTGTAAAGCCACTTATCATAAGAAGTTGTTTGAAGATTTGAGGGCTTTGTGGAAGAGCATAAAATTGTCCCGCATTTATTCTACTTGGCACCAAATAGTCTCTTGCACCTTCTGGACTAGACGACGTAAGGATAGGCGTCTGCACTTCGGTAAACTCAAGAGCGTCCATTTGCTCTCTAATAAATTTTAGGAACTTTGCTCTAAGCAAAATATTGTTGTAATTTTTTTCATTTCTTAAATCAAGATAACGATATTTCAACCTTGTATTTTCGTTTTGTTCCCTTGCACGCACAATCTCAAAAGGCAAGGTTTCTTCACACGCACCAAGGACTTCTAGCGTCCTTGCGACCACTTCAATTTCGCCCGTCGCCATGTCGTGATTGATATTTTTCTCCCCCCTTGACCTAACCACACCAGATATAGTCACAGTGCTTTCTTTAGAGAGATTTTCCACCAACTTTTCATCTTCAATAAACACTTGCACGACACCCGTTTGGTCTCGCAAAGTAAGGAAAGTCAAACTCCCCATTTTCCTAATATTGTTGACCCAGCCGGCGATTTTCACTTCAGCACCAATGTGCTTTCCCGTCAACTTACCACACATATGAGAGCGGTACAAATTGTTTTTTAAACTTATCATTTTATCTTTTTTCCTTCCCAAATTATGTAAAATTTTATGTCTTTACCCTTTTATTATACCTTTTTAACTTTAATTTGTAAATAAAAAAATCAATTTTTTGGTTTTCAAAATCAAAAGTGTATAGCTTTACATTTATGACAAATAAAATTGTTTTATTTATTTTGGTTTTGCCTTTCACTAATTTAATTTTATTAAAAAACGTAAGGATATTGCTGTCTACCTATAAATCTATCGCAAATAAGGATTAAACCTTTTTTTTGTTCACCATACTATTATTTATAATTTTTCACCATACAACTATTTACAATTTTTTTTAATTTACTTGCTATATTTTCTTGAGTTTTTAGAGTGCAAGAAAAAAACACAAAAGAGACGTTAAAAAGCGTTTTAAAAAATTTTACTTCAAATTATTTGACGCCTTGTGAAATAGAAGATGCCTTTATATTTATTGAATATTTTAATTAAAAAATCGGTATTGACAAATAGATAATTTGGATATATAATGTTACCAACAAAAAAAAAGAGAGGTGTTTTAAAATGAAAGAAAAAGAAAGACAAAACTTTACAACTTATACCTACAAGAGAAGAAAAAAAATTAAGGCTGTTTTAAAAGGCGTTGGCGTGGCTGTTGTTCTTGGCGGAGCAGTGGCAGTTGCTAGCCTTATTGGGACAAAATTCACTACAAGGGAACAAACCGCTACCGTTCAATTAAATCAAAATAGCACAACAAGCGAAAAAAGTTCTTCTGAAGAAATGGAACTTGAAGCTGATGGTCTATGGAAACCTTCTTCTAAATTTACGACCAATACCGCTCAAGTAGAGAATTCTACTACTCAAAGTGAAAGCAAAAATGTTTCTACCACTCAAAGCGATAATAACGTTGTAGAAACAAAAGAAAATAACAAGGAAAGCCAAACAACAACTAATAATGAAGCCTCTTACATCGTGGGACATTTCAAAAAGGAACACGCAACAACGCATAAAGTGGAAGTTACCGGTGAGCATTTGAATGGTAGCACAACTGTAGCCGGGCTATACAACCTAAATAGAGCAACAAAAGAAAACGGCAAAGAGACTGAGAACCTTGACTTGAGTTTTGGTGCAGGTTTTACACATGGAGCAAATGGCGTGAATTCTGGCACAGCTATAGTTGGGGCTGAGTTCCAAACAAAAGCTAACAACGGGGTTGTTTACTCTGTAAATGGCGACTATGCAATGACCATTCATCAAGGTGGGGTTGAAAACACCCTTACTCTTGGTGCGGGAGCAAATATGGGCAATTTCGAAGTTGGCGTGGAAGGCTACATTCAAGGTGGCTCCTCAACAAAAACAAATGTGGGCGGAAAAGTTGTAGGTTCTTACAAATGGGGTGCTGAAAAATCGGAAGCAACCTTCAATAAAGATGGGAAAAGTGTTACAAGCATCGCCGACAAATCTCGCAACGATAATAGTTTGTTGACTTCAGCTAAAAAAGATGACGGAAAGGTA
This sequence comes from Oscillospiraceae bacterium, assembly GCA_963636895.1. Taxonomy (GTDB): domain Bacteria; phylum Bacillota; class Clostridia; order Christensenellales; family UBA1242; genus UBA7862. The sequence continues at coordinate 5,402 of CAVHMC010000039.1, forward strand.
ACCCCTGCCCCAACACCTGCACCTGACGAAGACAAAAAAGATACTTTGACTCCAGACAAAGAAGAAGTGGTTGACCCAGAAAAAGAAAATGTTGACACTGAAAAAACAACTGAAACCAATAAAACAACTTTGAACCCTGAGTACGAAGACACACTTGACCCTGAGTTGTAAAAATCTTTGAAAATAATTAGACAAATCTTTTTATATTTTAAAGATAAAAATAAAAAAATAATTTAAAAATCAAAAATATTTTAAAACATAAAAATTGATGGTATACAAAGCAAAAACACACCTAACTAATGCAAAAGGTGTGTTTTTTTATTTATTTTTTTCTCTTTTATCAAAAATTTTAAGTAAAAAGTTACAAAATTATTGCTCCGCGACAATGGTTTTTGCTTCTTCGGTTGGTATACTGATTTTGTTTACGCTTATTTCGTATGCGATTCTTGTCACCATCGTGTCATCGGCCAAACGTTTTTGATATTCCCTACTTTGAATACGACCAACAATTTGGACTTTTTGCCCTACGGTTATATCTTTTACAAATCTTGCATTTCTTCCCCACACAATACAAGGAAGATAGTCCGACTTATTGTATGCCCTATTGACCGCAATCAAGACGTCGCAAATTTCTCTACCAAACGGTGTCATTCTAAAAATTGGCTCTTTGCAAATAAACCCGCTAAGTTCCACAACGTTTGGGTTCATAGTGTCGTCAATCTCGATGATATTTCGCACAAAAACATTGAGAATAAGTCTACTTTTACCGTCTACAAGCTTGTTGTAACTCCTAAATTGTCCCGCAAGAGAAACAACTTTTCCCTTGGAAAAAGAGCCTAGCAACTTTTCGGAAACTATCACCGGAATATTGTCAAAATTGTCCGACAGTCTATCGACCTTGATTGCTAGTTCGTAAAAACCTTCGCCAAAAGACTCGTGACTAAAGGTGGGCTCGCTATTTACCACTCCTTTTAAAAAAACTTTGTTGTTTTCCATCAATTCGTAACTCATAAAATTTCTCCTTTTTTGCGTATCCTCATGAATAAATCTATATTAATTTTCTACTTTTATTCAATAATTACTAGTAAAAACAGCACAATTTGTTGCAAAAACTACAATATTTTATCATTTTTTGTAAAAAAAGTTCGAAAATCTTTGGATAAATTATTTTTTTGCGTCAATTTAGTTTTGTTTTAAAATTTGTCTGCCACTATTGTCAATCGTCGTATTGCCCGTCAAAAGCAAGTTGCTAATCGTCACAAATTTGTATCCACGAGACTTGAGAGTTGTGAGAATAGAAGGCAAAGCGTCGACGATAAAGTCCGCATTATTGTGGCACAAAATTATTGACCCGCTTTTCACTTTTTTTACAATGTTCTCAAAAATAGTTTTGCTTGATATGCCCTTCCAGTCTAGCGAGTCGACGTCCCATTGAATGGTTTTTAACCCCAAAGACTCCGCGACCTCAAGGACTGTGTTGTTGTAACTCCCGTAAGGTGCCCTAAAAAGCGTAACTTCCTTCCCGCTCGCCCGCTCGATTTTGCTTTTGGAAGTTGTGAGTTCTAGCGTAATTTGGTCTGTGGACAATTTTGCAAAATCTTTGTGAGTGTTGCTATGTGTACCTATCTCGTGTCCATAGTCAGCGATTGTTTTTGTAAGTTCTTCGTTTTTATCCACCCACATTCCAACAAGAAAAAAGGTCGCAGGCGTGTCACACTCTTTTAGAATATTCAAAATTTTGCTTGTTTTGTCACTTCCCCAAGCAGCGTCAAAGGAAATTGCAATATTTTTGTCTTCTCTTGCCACGCAATATATTGGAATCTTTCTTTTAACACCCAAAAACACACTTGCAAGTGCCTCTTGAGAGCCAAAATTGCAACTTAGTAACACCAAAACGCCCACAAACAAAAGAGCAAAGCAAATTGCACGTAATTTGATTACAATAAAATTTATTCTCTTACGCCTTTTCATATTAATTCCTTTAATGTCAAAAATTTTGCTATCTTTTGTCGAAATTTGTCTTTTTTGACAATTTATTTCTACAATTATACATACAATTTATTTTTAAAAATTATGACACCCTTTAAATTTTTCCTTAAAATTGCCAATAAACAAAAAACTAGGCATAACGACCTAGTTTGAACGAATTAGCTTTTATTTAACCTACAAATTAAAGAAAATTTATAAAAAAACATTAAATTTAATATTCTTTATGCAAAAATTAGTTTTTTTAATAAAAATTCTTAAAAACAAAATCAAAATGTAAAATCAAAATCAAAATTTACAAGAAAATGCAAATTTTTAAAGTGTTTTTAAAAAAAGATGTTTATAAAGGAATATTAGATACCGCATCAAGGTTGATGTCGCTTAGACCGACCTCGTTCATCAAATTGAAATATCCCATGCTTGCTATCATTGCGCCATTGTCTGTGCAAAGTTTTAACTCTGGAAAATACACCTTCATGCCATTTTCTTGCCCTATTTTTGTCAAATTTTCTCTCAAAAAACTATTTGCCGACACTCCACCCGCCACACACAAAGTTTTGTATTTTTTTTCTTTGCAAGCACGAATTGTTTTGTCAATCAAAGGCATAAACGCTTCATTTTGAAGAGAGCAACAAATGTCCGCAACCGGAATTTCCTTGCCCTTTTGCTCCAACTTGTGAACGTAATTTATACAAGCGGTTTTCAAGCCACTAAAACTACTATCATAGGTTTTGGAGAGCGAATCTTTGACAAATTTTATAGAATATTTCCCTTCTTTTGCCTTTTTGTCCACTTTGGGTCCGCCTGGGTAACCAAGCCCAATAACACGAGCGACCTTGTCAAGACTCTCGCCTATTGCATCGTCTAATGTAGCCCCTATGAGTTGGTAATTTACATAATCTTTCACTTCCACAATAGCAGTATGTCCGCCACTGACAATAAGTCCTATAAAAGGTGGCGTCAAATCTTTGTAGCAAATATAATTGGCACACATATGCCCACGAATGTGGTTGACTTTGATAAGTGGAATATTGAGTGCAAAGGCAAGACTTTTGGCAAAACTCACCCCCACCATAAGTGCCCCAATAAGTCCCGCACCATAAGTGACTGCGATGGCATCTATGTCGTGCAAGGATACGCCTGCTTCCTTTAATGCACTATCAAGCACACTCAAAAAAGCCATAATATGATTTCTACTTGCAACTTCTGGCACAACACCGCCAAAGCGTGTATGAATATCAATTTGTGTTGCGATAATATTGGATAAAACTTCTCTACCATTCCTTACAACAGCAATAGAAGTCTCATCACAACTACTCTCAATGCCCAAAATCAAGACGTCTTTTTTTTGTCTTAACTTCTCTGCCTTTTCCTTTGCTATATCAAAATACATTTCACTACCCCTATTTGCAAAAATATTTGCGATAAAGTAAAAATTTTTTAATTTTCACTACCTTGCATGCCCTTGAGATATGCCAAAACAAAGCCCTTTATGTCACCGTCCATAACGGCAGTTACGTTGGTGTTTTCATAACCCGTTCTATGGTCTTTTACGAGCGTATAAGGGCAAAAGACATACGACCTAATTTGACTTCCCCACTCTATTTTTTTGATGTCGCCCTTTATATCCTTCAAATTTTGCAACCTTTCTTGTTCCTTCAAGGCAAGAAGTTTGCTTCTTAGCATTTTAAAGGCCATTTCTCTATTTTGAATTTGGCTACGCTCGTTTTGACAAGTAACAACAATACCCGTCGCAAAATGAGTTATCCTTATTGCACTATCAGTTTTGTTGATATGTTGCCCACCAGCACCGCTACTTCTATACGTGTCAACTCTTATATCTTCGGGCCTTATCTCAATCTCGCTATCGTCATCAATTTCTGGGGTAACTTCTACACTTGCAAAACTTGTATGTCTACGTTTATTTGCGTCAAAGGGAGAAATTCTAACAAGTCTATGAACACCCATCTCCGCCTTAAAATATCCATAACTTTTGTCCCCAGACACAACAAAAGCAACACTTTTTATGCCCGCTTCGTCACCGTCTAAAAGGTCAAGTTCTTTGACGGAATATCCATTTTTTTCGCAAAACCTTAAATACATTCGATACAACATACTTGCCCAATCTTGCGCTTCCGTTCCACCAGCACCCGCATGAATAGTGACAATTGCGTCGCAATCGTCGTATTTGCCATTAAGCAAAATTTCTACCGTTTTATCTTCTAAATAATCGGAAAACTTGGCTAAGCTTTCCTTTAAATCTTGAAAACTTTTTTCGTCGTCTTCCATTGTCAATATATCGAGCAAAAACTCAATATCTTCTTCTTGTTTCTCAATTGTCTTTATAATCTCAAGTCTGTTTTCAAGTGTTTTTATCTCTTTGCCGTTGCGTTTTACAAGGTTCATATCAAGAAAAAAGTTCTCCGCTTGTTGCTCTTTCCTTTTTTCTTCTAGCTTGCTCTCAGTGCCAGCCTTGTCAAAGACACTCCTTTAAATAATTTGCCTTTTTTTGAAGTGACAAATAATTTTCTCTTTCATTATCAACAACCATTTTTTTCTCCTATATAATACTCTACATTATTTTTTGGTGGACAAATGGTGGACAAACGGTGTCCACGTGGACACAATTTAGCATTTTGCCCTAAACAAAATGTCCAAATATGTCCAATTTTCGGGCTTTTTAGGCTATTTTCCACAACAATTTTTGTATTTCTTACCGCTTCCACATGG
>CAVHMC010000040.1:0-9843 GCA_963636895.1 Oscillospiraceae bacterium
CTAAAATGCAATTAGCATAGTAAGTAGCGTTTGACAAGTAGATTTTTGGCGAGTTCTAACTAGAGAAGGCAACCTTTGGCTGGAAGTTGCGGATAGATAACCTTAAATTGAAACCACAAATTGCTCTATGGGCGTTTTGAAAAGTTTGACCAAACAAAACTTTAGAGAGGCCTTTTAGGTCATAAAGGTGGAACCACGGAAAGTAAATTTTCGTCCTTTAACAATTTTTGTTGGAGGATTTTTTTATTTAATAGGCTTTAATTTAGTGAATTTTTAGTAAAATTTTGTAAAATTGGCTTGTTTTGGTAAAAAATCACTCTAAAATTTTAATATTAAGGGGATAAAAAATGGAAGAAAAAGATTTAGCAATGTATCGACATGGCTGTGCACACGTCTTGGCAAAGGCTGTGGACAAAATTTTTACAAATGTCAAGAACACAATTGGGCCTGCAATTGACGACGGCTTTTATTACGATTTTGACTTGGACGAGAGTATAACTCCCGAAGATTTTAAAAAAATCGAGAAGGAAATGAGCAAAATTATCGCTCGTGACGAAAAATTTGAAAGAAAGGAAGTCTCAAAAAAGGAAGCACTTGAGATTTTTAAAGATAACCCTTACAAGGTGGAGTTGATAGAAAATTTACCTGAGGGTGAAGTTATCTCTATCTACACCTTGGGCGATGATTGGTGTGACCTTTGTCGTGGGCCACACGTAAAAAGTACAAAAGAACTCAAAAATTTTGCTTTTAAAATCAATCGTGTCAGTGGGGCTTATTGGAGAGGGGACGAGAAGAACAAAATGCTCCAAAGGGTGTATGTTTTTGGTTATGAAACCAAGGAACAACTTGACGAGCATATTCATATGCTAGAAGAAGCAAAAAAGAGAGACCATAGAAAACTCGGCAAGGACTTGGGGCTTTTCTTTATTAGCGAATACGCCCAAGGTATGCCATTTTTCATGCCAAAAGGTGTTATCTTAAAAAACGAACTTATATCTTTTTGGCGTGAAATACACAAAAAAGCGGGTTATCTTGAGATTGAGACCCCAATGGCTATGAATAGGCAACTTTGGGAAGTCTCTGGGCATTGGGACCACTACAAAGCAAATATGTACACCTTCAACGTCGAAGACGACACTTTTGCCATAAAACCCATGAATTGCCCGGGCGGAATGTTGTATTATCTTCAAAACAAACACTCGTACAAAGAGTTCCCTTTGCGTGTGGGAGAACTTGGCAAGGTTCATCGCCACGAAGCAAGCGGAACATTAAATGGACTTTTGAGAGTGAGATGTTTCACGCAAGACGACGCTCATATTTTTATGCTACCTGAGCAAATCGAAAGCGAAATTGAGAACGTCATGAAACTTGTCGACGAGACTTATAGGACTTTTGGGCTTACTTACAACGTCGAGCTGTCCACTATGCCAGACAACCATATTGGCGATATTGAGACTTGGGAAAAGGCGGAAACTTCTCTTAAAAATGCACTTGAAACAATGAAACTTGACTATAAAATCAACGCTGGGGACGGTGCTTTCTACGGGCCAAAAATTGATATTCACGTAAAAGATTGTCTTGGACGTGAGTGGCAATGTGGCACAATTCAACTTGATATGCAACTTCCAAAGAGATTTAATTTGACATACACAGACAAAGACGGCAAGGAAAAAGAGCCTATCATGATACATAGAGTGGTTTACGGGTCTTTGGAGAGAATGATTGCTGTGTTGACGGAGAACTTTGCGGGTGCTTTCCCACTTTGGTTGTCACCTGTGCAAGTCGAGATTATGAACCTAAACGACGACCTTTTGCCATACGCAAAAAGTGTAAAGGAAAGGCTTGAAAGGGAAGGCTTCCGCGTCGAACTTGACGATAGAAACGAGAAAATCGGCAAAAAAATTAGAGAAGCACAACTAAACAAAGTGCCATATATGTTGATTTTGGGCGAAAAAGAAAAGGAAAATGGCAACATTTGTGTAAGAAGTCGCAAAGAGGGTGACCTTGGTGCAAAAGACTTAGACGAGTGGATAAAAGAGATAAAAATCGAAAGAGATACAAAAAGGCTTTAATTTAAAATAACTAAAAAACTTATAAGTAATGTGAGAAAATCAAAAAAAGTGGTTGACAATATAGACAAAATGTGGTACTATACTTTTGTTTTAAAGAAGAAGTGCCACTTCTCACCGTTTAACGCAAGTTCAATCGGTTGCTATCAGAGTTATATTTTGATTGTAAAAAGTGGGCATTTCTGTCCACTTTTTTTATCTAAAAAATAGTCTGGTTTTTGAAACATTATATCTTTGCAATTATTTTAAAGATGCAAATATTGACTTTTAAAAAGTAAAAGCATTTAGGTTTTTGAAAACAATATTGTCGCAATTATTTTTAAAATATAAACATTGACTTTTCAAAAATTAGATTTATAAAAATAGATTTAAATTTAGAGCACTTTAAAACACAAAAATTAGGAGGTATTTTATCATTAAAAATCAACAACTTATAAACGAGGATATACGTTTTCCGCAAGTGAGACTTATTGGCGAAAACAACGAGCAACTTGGGATTATGCCTAGTAGAGAGGCTCTTGATTTGGCTTACGAAAAAGATTTAGATTTAGTGCTTATTTCTCCAAATGCCGAGCCACCGGTATGTAGAATTATGGACTATGGCAAGTTTAAGTTTGACCAAGCAAAGCGACTCAAAGAGCAACGTAAAGCGCAAAAAACTGTTGAGATAAAAGAAGTTCAATTGTCGATGACCATTGACACACATGATGTGGAAGTAAAAGCTAAACACGCCAAGAGATTTTTGGAAGAAGGCGACAAGGTTAAGGTGAGTATCCGCATGCGTGGCCGTCAACAAGCAAGACCAGAGATGGGTGTTGAGATTATGAACTCTTTTTATGAAATGGTAAAAGAACTTGGGACTGTTGAAAAAGCCCCAGAAATTATGGGGAGAAATATTTTTATGGTGCTAGCCCCAGTAAAAGCGAAATAGGAGGAAGAAAAAATGCCAAAACAAAAAACAAATAGCGCAGCAAAAAAGAGATTTAAAGTTAAAAAGTCGGGACTTATCAAAAGGACGCAACAAGGTAGACGTCATCTTTTGTCACACAAGTCAACTGCAACAAAGAGAGATTTGAGAAAATCTTCTTATGTTAGCAAAGCACAAGAAAAGACCATAAGACAAATGGTTCAAGGTTAATAAGGGAGAAGTACAGAGATGAGAATTAAAAGAGCAGTTAATAAAAACAAACATAAGAAAGCAGTTTTAAAGCAAGCAAAAGGCTTTTGGGGTTCAAGGAGCAAACTTTTTAGAGTAGCCAACGAGTCCGTTATGAGAAGTCTTAGACACGCATATATTGGAAGAAAACTCAAGAAAAGAGACATGCGTAGACTTTGGATAACAAGAATCAACGCTGGTTGCAGAATAAATGGTATCAGTTATAGCAAATTTATGAGCGGTCTTAAAAACAAAAATATTGACCTAAATAGAAAAGTTCTTGCTGATATGGCTGTAAACGACAAGCAAGCGTTTGCAAAACTTGTCGAAGAAGTCAAGGCGTAAACTTGTAAAAACAATTAGGTTGTATTATCGGAAGTTGAGTCGGAGAGTTTACTCGTAAGCCCAGACTGATGGTTATTCAAATTGGAAGTGCAAAGCAAGGTCTTTGCAAGTGCATAGCACAAATTTTGAACTTGTTTCAAAATTTACTTCTCATAATTTATATTTTAAGTTAAAGTTAACAATTATTGCAGTGTCGAGCAAATGAAGAAAAGCAAAATTTTGTTTTCACAATTGAAAAATAGAGTAAAATTTTTATTTTTGTAGTTGAAAGTCAAACGAGATACAACAATTACAAATTATTGTAAAAATTTGTTTTGAGATTGGCTTTGCACAGCATGTCAAAAGGCACAAAATTTGTGCTTTTAGCGTTTATTAAATAAAAAAATTAGTAGTTTTGCTTGAATTTTGATTTCAAACAAAACTTTTAATTTGTGTAATAGAGGAACGATTTTGGAAATTATTACATCAATCAAAAATGACCTTGTAAAAAAAATAAGGGATATTAGAGATAACTCAAAAGACAAACTTTTCCTAGACAATCCAAAAACTATAGTTGAAGCCTTGAAAAATGGCGAAAAGTTGGAAAATTTACTTATAAATTGCAAAAAAGAGAAAGAAATTGTCCAAAAATATCCAATTTTTTGCGATTTAAACTACACTCTTGTGGGCGAAAATGTGATAGACAACTTGTCTGCAACAAAAACTCCGCAAGGTGTGGTGGCGGTTTTTGATTTTCAGGGAAAAAATATTAATTTGCACGACAATTTTATTTGTCTAGACACCTTGCAAGACCCGGGCAACCTTGGCACAATACTTAGGTCAGCCTCTGGCACAAGTTTTAAAAACATTTTTCTAATCAATTGTGTCAATTATTTAAGTCCAAAAGTTGTGAGAAGTTCGATGGGTGGAATTTTAAAATTGAATTTCAAAACCTTTGATAGCACAACTGAATTTGTAAATTTTGCAAGGGAAAATGGCTTAAAATACGTCGTTGCCGATATGTCGGGCGAAAATGTGTTCCGTTCAAAACTTGATTTTTCTCCACTTGGCGTGGTCGTGGGGAGTGAAGGGCAAGGTGTGGACAAACTTTTGCGTGAAAATGCGGAAAAACTTGTCTCTATTCCTATGAAAAATGGGTTAGAGTCGCTCAATGCGGGCGTGAGTTGCTCGATAATTATATATTCAATCGAAAATAATAGATAAAATCGTTTTATTATTTTAAAATAATTTGTTATAATGAAAAAGATAATATGGTGCAGGGTTATTTTGACCCTAAAGTGTTGTTTTTTTGCAACAATCCAAATTTTCTTAAAAAATTTTAGGGGGAACAAAAATGATTACTGCTGGTGATTTTAGAAAAGGTGTTACGTTTGAGATGGACGGGAACGTGTTTAGTATTATCGACTTTTTGCACGTCAAACCGGGCAAGGGCGCTGCTTTTGTTAGGACCAAAATCAAAAACGTCGTGACGGGACAAGTTTTGGAAAAAACTTTCAACCCAACTGAAAAATTTGAAGAAGCAAAGATTGAGCGTAAGGAGATGCAATATCTTTACAACGAGGGCGGAATTTACTACTTTATGGATATGGAGACATATGAGCAAATTCCACTCAACTACGACCAAGTGGAAGAAGCTATGAAATATGTTATTGAAAACATGATGGTTTCTATCCAATTCTACAAGGGCAAAGCCTTTTCCGTCTTGCCACCAATGTTTGTCGAGCTCGAAATTACCGAGTGCGAGCCGGGTATACAAGGCGATACTTCAAAAGCGGGCAACAAGCCAGCCACTTTGGAGACGGGGACTCAAATACAAGTCCCATTGTTTGTCAATCTTGGCGACCGTATTCGTATTGACACTCGTACTGGGACATATATGGAAAGGGTGTAGTTTTACTTTTTATGTTTTAAAAATTGGGTCCTTTTTGTCCCATTTTGTTTGGCAATCTAAAAATTACTTTATGAAGTTTGCATGTAAACAAAGGGTTATATGCGTTTAAATTAAAACTGCATGGAAATAATTTTGTAGACAAATATTGCAAATTTTGAACATTTTTAAAGACATGTTCTATAGTTTGCTTTTTTGGGTTATCAAAAATATAGTTGTCAGTTTGATATATTTTTGCAAATTTTACCAATAATAGAAGTGCTATCTTGTCTAGTTTTCTTTTGTGTGAATTTCATTTTATGCTGGAAATTTTTGAAAAAAAATTGCCTAGTAAAGAAAAATTTATAACAAAGGGCACTTGCAAAAATGTATATTTTTTGTATATTTTTAAGTTTTTGAATTATTAAGTTTTTAGTATTCTAAAAGTGTATTTGTAGGGTAAAGGTCCTAATAGGTTGATTAAAAGTCGCGTAGAAAGGGGAAAAAATGAAGAAAAAAGGAATATATGAAAGATTTTTTAAAAGATTAATTGATTTTACTCTTTCTTTTATTGCTATCATTATTTTTTCGCCAATTTTTGTTTTAGTCTACATTTTGTCGTTGATTTTTCTGCGTGCCAATCCAATTTTCAAACAATATAGACCGGGAAAAAATGGTCGTTTTTTTGTTTTGTACAAGTTTAAATCTATGACAGACAAAATGGATAAGTATGGCAATCTTTTGCCTGACAAAGATAGAATGACTACTTGGGGAAGATTTATAAGGAAAACTTCCATAGACGAGTTGCCACAACTTTTCAATATTTTACGTGGCGACATGGCTATTATTGGTCCAAGACCTCGAATTGCAGAAGAATGTGTTTTTCTTGACAGCAACCATCAAGATAGGTTTAAGGTTAGACCGGGCATAACTGGGTGGGCTCAGGTAAATGGACGCAACTCTATTCGTTTTGACAAGGTTGTTGAGTATGACAAGGAATATGTTGAAAATATTTCATTTTTGTTTGATTTAAAAATTTTTTTCAAAACGATAGGTTATGTTTTTAAAAGAAAAGGTATAACCCAAGAAGGGACTGTCTCCAACGAATTTCATGGGGACTACTTGTTGCGTACAGGTCAAATTTCGCAAGAGTATTATGATAAAAAAATTGCTCAAGCAAGACAAATGGTAAACGAAGTTAGGTTCAACAAGTTGAGTCTAAAGCAAAAAAAATTTCAAGACGATATCGATTATGTCGAAAGAGAGATTGGCACATAATTTAGTTATTGAATAAAACATTTATAAATATATTTTACAATAAGGGAATTAAAAATTGAAGGCTAATAAAAAAAATTATGAAAAAATTTTTAAAAGACCTTTGGGGATATTTTTGGCTTTGCTCGAAATTATTCTTTTTTCTCCTTTGCTCATTTTTTTGTATATTGCAACCTTCATTTTTATGCGTTCCAACCCCATTTTCAAACAATATCGCGTGGGAAAAGACGAAAAGTTGTTTGTTATGTACAAATTCAAATCAATGAAGGACTTGCGAGACGACGACGGCAACCTTTTGCCCGATAAAGATAGGATAACTCGCTGGGGAAAATTTATAAGGTTAACAACATTAGACGAGCTTCCACAACTTTTCAACATTTTGCGGGGTGACATGGCTATCATTGGTCCAAGGCCTCGCATAGTGGAAGAGTGCGTTTTTTTAAAAGATTATCAAAAGGATAGATACAAGGTTTTGTCGGGCATCGTTGGCTGGGCTTTTATCAATGGCCGAAACTCGATTACTTTTGACAAAGTGGTGGAGTTTGACAAGGAATACGTCGAAAATATCACTTTCAAATTTGACTTTAAAATATTTTTTAGGTCACTTATCTATATTTTAAAGCGAAAAAACGTCAACAAGGCGGGGACCGTCTCCAACGAATTTCATGGCGATTATTTGTTGCGTACGGGGCAAATCTCGCAAGAGTATTATGACGAAAAAATTGCTCAAGCAAAGCAAATAAAACTTGATTATTCAAATAAAATTAATAAAAAATAAAAATTTAAATATGTTTACAAAAAAGTAAAAAGTGATTTTAATTTTAAATCTTTTTTGTAGATAGCCATAAAATTTGCAAGTATCAAAAAATGTCGAAAAAACGTTGTTTTTGTAGCAACGTTATTTTTTTTGTCCTATTTAAATTTTTTGAGATAACAAGGAATAACAATCATTAAGGAGAAATTATGCTTGAAAATCTTTTTCCACAATTTTTTTTAAAAACTCTTGAAAGGGTCCCGCTAGACAAGGTGAGCGAAATTAGATTAAGACTTAACAAAAAAATTGTTCTTTCAATTGGCAACAAGTCTTATTATTTGTCGTCAAATGGCTTGACAGGCAATGGAGAAAACGCTTTGACAGCGGATAGGCTTTTGATAGACGATGTCTTTAAACGTGCGTGCGAAAACTCGGTGTATGCTTACGCCGACCAAATCAAAAATGGTTTTATTACAACAAAAGGTGGTGTGCGTATCGGTCTCGCGGGTGAGGGCGTGTACGAAAAAAATTCTATCAAAACCCTTAAAAATATCGACAGTCTGTCTATTCGTATTCCGCATCAAGTCAAAGGTTGTGCTATGCAAATTATGGGCTATCTATTTGACAATGAGTTTTTGAACACCCTTATAGTTTCTCCGCCTGGAGCTGGCAAAACCACTCTTATCCGCGATATTTTGCTTACTTTGTCACAAAAAAACTATTGCTACAATGTGCTTTTGGTCGATGAAAGGTTTGAAATCGCCAATTGTTTCAATGGCGAGCCTACCCTAGACGTCGGCAATTTTTGCGACATTTTGAGTGGAACAAGAAAAGACTACGCCTTTCAAAACGGTATTCGTGCCATGCGTCCCGACATAATTGCCACCGACGAGTTGTCTTCTCAAGATTATTTGGCTGTTCAAAATGCAGTTTCGTGCGGGGTGTCTATTTTGGCATCAATTCATGCAAAGGACATAGACGATTTGCGGATAAAAGAAAATTTTGACATGATTTTAAAAAACAAAATTTTCAAGCGTTTTGTCGTTTTGTCCACAAGGGAAGGGGCTGGCACGATAGAGCGTATTTATGACGAAAATCTTAGGGTAATAAATTATTGATGAAAGCTCTTTTGATGGTTGTCATTTTTGTTTGTTTTGTTTCAATTGGCATCTCGATAGGAAATTATTACAAAAAAAGACGTGATTTTTACGTTGAATTATGCAACTTTTGCGATTTTGCGTCCAGCCAACTATCTTTTTCTCTTAAAAAAACAAGCGAAATTGTCTCTTTATACAAAAAAAATTGCACAAGCGATTTTGTACAATGCTTGAATAACTATGAAGATTTTTTATCAGGTGTTTTGACCGAAAATGATTTTAAAACAAAAAATAAAATTTTATTTTTATTCCATGAAGAGTTAGAAGAAATAAACAACTTTATTTTATCCTTTGGACAAATGAATTTGGAAGAAGAATTGGAAAAAAATACGCTTTTTAAAAATAAATTTGCAAAAAGAAGGACCTTTTGCTTGGAGAGTTTCAAAAAATATAAATCTTTGTACACAAAATTGTTTATTTTGCTTGGGCTTGTTTTTGTGGTTATCTTTTTATAAAAGGAGAAAACGTGGACTATACAATTATTCTAAAAATTGGTGCAATAGGTATCTTGACGGCCGTAGTCGTGCAAGTTCTCAAAAATATCGGCAAGGACGATATTGCAACAGTGGTCACTCTGTCTGGAGTTGTGGTTGTTTTGCTTATGGCACTTAATCTTATCAATGAACTTTTCGAAACGGTCAAGCAACTTTTTCTTATTTATTAAAAGGGGTGAAAATCGCAAAAATAGATGGAAGTTTTTAAAATTATTGGCGTTGGGCTCCTAACTTGTTTTGTGGGAATTGTCGTCAAGCAGTTACGACCCGAGTTTTATGTTGTGGTTGTGCTAAGTGGGGCGGTCATCATACTATTTATGCTTGTAGACCAACTTAAATCAATTTTTCTATACTTTTTGACAATTTTTAATAAAACAAATCTCGATTATTCTCTTTTTACAAACGTTCTCAAAATAATTGGCGTAGGCTTTTTGATAGAATTTGCAAACGGGATATGCGTGGATACAGGCAACGTGTCAATTGGCGACAAAATCGTTCTTGCGGGCAAGGTTCTTATTGTTGGGTTGTCTCTTCCAGTGATTTCAAATTTGCTCAACATTATTGTCGAGATTTTACCCTAGAAGTTTTAATTTTAAAATATTTTATAGTTTTTAGAGAGATTTTAGTGTGAAAATATTGTTGTTAAAACAAACTTTAAATAATTTTTATAAAAATAAAAAAGTATATTTTTTGTTTTTCTTTTTATTTATAGTGTTTTTTTGTACA
>CAVHMC010000041.1:0-9726 GCA_963636895.1 Oscillospiraceae bacterium
GGTTTTATGTATTTTTATATATTTTATGTATTTTTATAGGTTTCTATAGAATTTTATAGGGTTTATAGGTTTTTATAGGTTTTTTTATGTTTTATATTCCTATATCATTTTATTTTTTTTCCCAAGCGTCCACACTATATACACGTATCGTAAATTGCTCGCTATTTCCATAATTGGAAGTCAAACAAATCGCTTCAAAAGTGTATTCGGTGTAATCGCCTTCGACAGTTAACTCGCTAAAAGAATTGTATTTGTTTATTGTCCCTTTTTTAAATGTTAGACTAAACAAACTTGAAGCTTGCTCATTTAGTTCAAAAGTTGCATTTACTGCAATTTCTATTACATTTTTGCCTTCTTCTTCAACAAGTTTATAATTTGAAATGCTTAAAAATTCTTCAATTTTTGACGTGCTTGTTATGTCATATGGAAAGTTTGCTTGATTGACCGTAAAGGCGACTTCTTTAGTGGCAAGGCTATATGTCCATTGACCACCATACCCCTCATCTACAATTGCTTGCGACGAATAATTTTTATCACCGATTGAAATCTTTTCAAAATAATTAGTTGGGTCAAAAGATGGCAAAGCGAGTAGCGAGATATTTATCTTATAACTGCCCGCATTTATGACATTGCTTTGAAGAACGCCATCTTCCGTCGTTATCGAATAAATAAAGCAAATACCATTTTCTTCGTCGTATTGGTCAAAAGTCAAATTGCTATCATATTTATATAGTTGGAAGTTCACCGCTTTAGTTGCAGAGTTTGTAAGTGACAAGCATTTTTTATCAAATTGTCCCGACAAATCAGTGCCATTGTAACTTGTAGCCAAGGGGCTAACTTCCAAGTACAAGGTCGATGCCTTTTGAATAGTGAAATAAAAATCGCTTAGAGATGCATCAAGTTTGTAATTGTCTCCACAAAGTTCTATCAAGTATTTTACTTTATACCTTTTTATTTCTCCATTTACAATGTTTGGCGAAATTGGGAAGCCCCCATCAATAAGGTCAAATTCGCCACTCTCGTTTTCCTTATAATATTCGTATTTTAATTTGAATATGAGGTTGCCAAGTTTGTCACTTACCTTAACATATCTTCTATCATAACCTTTGCTGTTTTGTTCGCCATATGTCATAGTGTATAGACTGTCCGAAGTCGTTTCTGTTGTCCCGCCTTCTTTGTTTGGCGCTATTGGCGTATCTTTGAAAGTAAGTTCTTTGTACACTGGATAACCATTGTAGACATATGTTGAAATGCTATCTTTCATTTTTAAAACACTACTTGTTATACTTGTTTTTACAAAGGTAAGTTCTGCTGTGACGTCGTCTTTATTTGCGATTGTTTTATCAACAAATGGAATATCAAAAGTAATTTTTCTAGAAGCCTTGCAATCTATAAAATCTTTTAGCCATTCTGGGTGTTCATTTTCATCATCAAAGGTAAGCATACCAAGTTTAGAGTCAATTATTGACACTCCCGCCATATCTATCGCACTCTCATCACTGCAAATCAGCATTTTCAAAATTTTCTCTCTTATCTCACTTGCTGTGTATTCTGGGTCGTAATTTACCTTTATATTTACAGAACTTATAGAGCCGGTGTAACGCTTTTGAGCAATACGATAATCATAACGTGCCGAGCCAGCATAATTGTTGGAACTAAATCTACCTATCACAAAATATTCGCCAATTTCCGAAGGTGCCGTTGCAAGTTTTGTCTTTTCGTCAGAAGCCTTGTAATATTCAAAGGTAAAGTAATCTTTTGTTGCTTCGGAGTATTTTACTTTTGTTTCTATATTGTCACTACTTACATAGGTGACGTAGACGGAATTTAGGAAAGTTGTTTGTGGCTGGGCTACTCCTTTATCATCCACACTATATTCATAATTGTTATCTCCTTCTGGGAAGAAGAATTTTGCTTCGCGACAAATTACATAAAAATCTTTTTCTATATAGTAAAAGCAATTAGTAGTATCAATTTTCAGCCCGATTTTATAGGCTTCGTTGCTAACCTTTAAAACATAATTGCTCTCCGCCCAAGCGCTTTCGTCCTCGTTTGTCACAACAAACTCAATATCGTCATTGCAACTTGGATTGGTGGCAAATTCAAAAGGCAAGGTGTCTTGTTGAGAAACGTTAAACACCGTACCATAAGGGAACTCTTCTTTCCAATTGATTATTTCCACTTCGCCCAATCTTTTTATCTCAAAGGGCTTAATAAAATTTATATTGTTTGAAGCACTTGCACTCCCACTTATCTTTAAAGCATAATTGTCGTTTGCGACAATTCTCGCCCTACATATGTATATGCCAGCATCTTGTGGAGACTTAATGTCCAATAATTGATAGCAAAGTCTACTATTAGAACCCGTACCAATAACAATGTATTTTATAGAATTATACGTCACAAGTTCAATATCCGTCTGTTGCATACTGCCTAACTCTTCTATTGTGACATATACGTTATCTTCTCCATTTTTATTAGGAGAAACCCTTGTCCCGTCATATGTAAATTGTTGCACTTTGCCCGCGACAGCATCGTCGTATTTAGTGCTGAGTTTATAAAAGACATACTCTCCTATGTTGTATTTTTGCGAATCTATTTCTTGAGAGCCACTTCCTAAGGAAAGCGTGAAGGTCTTTACATAGCCGTCATAAGACAGGTCGTCTCCTTGGTTACTTTCAAGCGACACCGCCCCACCATCAATAGCAATCTCCTTTTCGACAATCTTCAGTGGCACATCTATCGTAAGTGAGTTGTAATTATTGTTCACTTCGCCCTTTTCATCGGAAGCATAGACTGTAACTGTGATTATATGCGTGCCCACCTTCAGCATCTCTATAGGTGTAGTATAATATTTTAGTTCGTAATTATGCCCACCACAAGTTGCAAGAGAGACGGCATTGCCGTCTACTCCAACGAACACATTTTTATCGTCCACCTTTGTTGCAAGGTTTGGCAATTGGTCTTCTTGACTAGAATAACTAAGTGCACTCTCAAACCCTAGCAACGACTTGTCGCACGTCAAATTTGCTTTGTTTATGGTCAAATATCCTTTTTGTGACAAAATCGCAACGTAATTATCTTCTTGCACTTCTCCAAAACTTGTAAAAACTATTGGCTTGGACGTTGGTTGAGACGAGTTCCTAATAACTATTTTGTCTCCGTCGCCCAAACTAGCCCCTACAACATAACTTCCCACATTGATAGGTTCTGCCGTACCCGACGAATTGGAAAAATCTAAATTATATTTTGAACTCTTGCCACTATCATCTATTGAAAGCTCATATCCTTCCGTTGCGACTTCCAGCATAAAAAGAAGGTCTTTGTTTTTCCCGTCAAAGGTTACTTCAGATTGATTTTTTGTCTTATCCATAGCGGTTACTATCTTAAACTCAATAATTGTTTTTGCAAGTGTAAATGCAACCTTTTGCCCAAGAGTTATCTTGTAGCAATCTTTTACATCTTTTCCGTCATGTGTAAGGGTTATATCCAAATCGTCAAGACTACTTACGCTATAAGCGGTATTTTCAAAAACGTATTTGTTTGCTCTAACTTCCAACTTTTCGCCCTTCACAAGTTGTGTATTGCCCAAAGTGCAATCAAGCAATTCACCCGTTTTAGGTGCATCTGTCCCCGAATACAATTTTGTATTGAGATTTATATTCAACTCCCTAGGCTTTATTAAAAGCGTCGAAGATGTGAACTCTAAAATGTAATTGGTTGTGTCGGTCAAATTCAAATCTAAGTCTCTATCTATCACGTAAGATACAGGGTTGCCACTATTGTCAAGGGTAACAGGATAATATTCGCCTATCTTTTCTACTTTGTTGTTATTATATTTTATTGCAAAATTGCCTTTAAGTTGTGGTTGCCTTGTTGTATACAAAGTCTCATCATAAGTGCCTTTTACGTACATTTTCTTTTCTATAGTAGGCAAAGTATCTCCATAGGTCACTGTGTAAGAAAATGGCGTAACGTAAACAGTTCGTTGTGTAATTTCGAAATATCTTTTTGTCGTGTTTATTTCTAAAGTATAATTTTTGCCATAACTCAAAGAGCCAAGGGAAATCTCATATTGCCCCACGTCTTCACCTTCCGCCCTTGATAACGCACCTACTTTGACAAGATTTGTTTCGCCTTCAGGCAAAGGGGTTGAAGAGTCTTCTACATACAACAATTCTGGGTCCTTGTCACAATAAACTTTTGTTTGTCCGTCTTCTGGGCTGATAACCACAAGTCTTGGGGATATTGTAAAATAATAATCTTTTTCGTCGTCAAGTTTTAAATCTATATACTCTTTGTCTTTTTGAAAACTTAGATTAGAAGACAAAAATACCTTGTACATGCCAGCATCTCTTATTGCATCTACTTCGACATAATTATTTTTTTCGTCTTGTCTATACAAATATTTTCCGTCTTTATTTCTCAAGGTCAATACTTCGCTTGTTGGTTCCAAAATTGTAGAATAATCTTCCCCATTTGACAAAACAAATTTTGACAAAAAGGTCGTAATTGTGTCGTCAACACCACTTATTGCATCGTAAGTTTTGTAAGAAATTTCTTCTTGTGCATTTGGAATGACAGAGACGGTCAACTTGCTTAAATTGACTTCAAAATAAGTATACGTGCCTGTTGAAGCATCTGTTGCGACAAGTGGGAGAGAAATATCATAATTGTCCATATTGCCCACTGAAAAAACCGTCTTTGTACTATCTAATAAGGCTTTGTATCCCACATACGATTGAGAATTTTGGTTTGCGACAAGCCTTAATGTAAAGGAAAACACGTCTCCCAAAGGTAGAAGTAGCCCACCGTCACTACTCAAAATTATTCCATTGTCTTTTTTATTTGGGTCATTTTCCTTGTAAACAGTATATGTTGTATCCGCCACCTTGATAGAAGGAATATCAATAATATAGTCCGCTGTGTTGCCATAATAACTTATGGTGTGTAGCAATTCACTTTTTGGTTTTTGATAGTCAAGATTTTGTGTTTCAAAATTTAAAACAATAGGACATTTCTTGACAGTAAATTTTGCAGTGGTACTCTTATCTATCACAAAATTGTAGTTTTTGTTAAGAGAATTATCGACCGTATAATCATATTCTCCTGCAGGTGCTTTTTTGTTTTTATCTCCCAAAACGTAATCTTTGCTCAACTTGTAATCAATAGTCAAAAAGTTTTTATTAATTTCATTTTCATTTAAAATATTGGTTGCTGTGTAACTTATGTTTGGGTCTTCTTCTCCATAAAATTTTGTTTTTGATTTTGGAGAAATTGTCCCTTCCCTTTTATTTACGTGAAGTGTGCCAGAGACCACAGGGTCTATTATGTCAATATTTTGAGTCGTGTTTATGCTTGTAAGAGCATAACCTATGCCGTAGTTTGACCCAGAGTCCAAATAGCCATAAGTATTTTTGCTTACGCTTTGATTATTTAATAAATAACTATAATTAGGGGTCGATACTTGGCTTTTATAACTTTCACCAAGTGGGGTTGCACTATTTTTATTTTGAGCGTAATCTTCCGCATCGTACAATTTAAATTTTCGAGCTTCAGGCTCCGCACCATAAACAATAGATTGATTTTCCACAACCATAACAACCTTACGCTCTGTTATTGTATATGTCGAGGTTTCAATCTCTACTTGATAATTCTTATTTGTTAAAACCCAAGCAACGCTTGTCTCATAACGCCCCACAGGACTTGCACTTGTTGCCTTTGTAGTACAAATCATTTTGCCCAAAACAGTGCCTACATCTTTCCCTACACCACCTTGAATATCTTCTCCATTTTGCTCAATGGTTGTCTCGTCATAGGTCGAATAAAAGCCGTCTTCCAAATCTTTTCCATACATGCTTGTCCCCGACTTAGAAGACAATTTAAGCGTATAAGGGAGCACCGTCACTTCCATACGAGCATACTCTATCAACTCGTTATTCTTGTTGTAACAATATGTTATCCTATACTCTCCGCAAGAAATTATCTCGTCTACAACAATACCATTTTTTATATCTCTATATTGATACACAAAGCCGTCAGTGTATCCGTCACTATTTAAAACTTTAAAATTATCCTTTACGTCTTTCCCTTGATAGACAATGCTTGCCTTGCTTTCTTCAAATTTTGGGAGCGGTTTTGACGTAATGGTAAGCAAAATAGACGCACTTACTTTGTTATCTCCTTTAGAGTACGTAGCCGTTATTATCGTAGTTTTATCACTTGCGCCTGTCCATTTGCAAGTAGCAACACCATTGTTTACTATTGCCACATCTTTGTATGTACTATCCCAACTTATGTCGCTTGCCGAAAAAGATTGTGGCGTCATGACAACTGTTATTGGAATAATAGGCGTCTCTCCCTCTTTTTTCACAACCACATAGCCTTTGTTGCCACCAATGTAAGTCGCATATGCACTATCAATGGAAAGGTCAATTTTTTCTAAACTAGGCTCCCCGCATGCAACACCCACGAGAGACACCAGCAACAAAAAGGACAACACACAAAAATATTTTATCAATTTTTTCATATTTTTTAAAACTCCTTGACCTTTAAACTTGCTTGTCAAACTTATTTTTTAAAACAAAAGAACTTGCAAATTTCAAAAGCCACACTTTAACCTGTATCAAAATTTTTATCAATCTAAAGCCATTTTTAAATTAGATAGAATCAATTTATCCCTAAACGTAGGACATCTCCACTCAAATGTATTATATAATATATTATTTTTCTTTCAAAATAAAAAAATGTATTTTCTATCCACAAATTTTGTGTGATATTATTTGTTTTTTCATTTTTTTCCTATTCATAATTTTGAAATGATATTTATTTATTTTTTTAAAAACATTTTTTAGGAATACTTTTAATTCTTGTCCACATATTGCCAATTTTTGTGGATAAATCAAAGTTTAAAATCTTTTGAACAACTATTACAATTTCTATTTGTATTTTTAGAACTTTTGTTATATAATGTGGTTTATAAAAAGGAGAAAATTGTGCGAGCGGTTGTCCAAAGAGTTTCTAAAGCCACTGTAAAAGTGGATAATGACATGGTAGGCAAAATCGACAACGGTTTTGTCGTCTTTTTGGGCGTTAAAAAAACGGACAATGAAAATGACGGCTTGAAACTGGCAAGAAAGATTTGTGGCTTGCGAATTTTCGAAGATGAGTTTGGAAAAATGAATTTGTCACCAAAAGACGTGGGAGCAAGTTTGCTTGTTATAAGCAATTTCACTTTGTATGGCAACACGTCACATGGTTTTAGACCAGACTTTTTAGAAAGTATGCCTCCGCAAGGGGCGGAAAAATTGTATGAAAAGTTTATTGAAAATTGCCAAAAGGAAAATACTTTTAAAAGTGTTGAACATGGCAAATTTAGAGCGGATATGAAGGTGGACGTCACAAATGACGGACCTATAACTATAATAATTGATACGGAGAATTTGAAATGAAAAATGAAAAAAGACTTATTACTTCGGCACTTACTTATGTCAACAACATTCCACATGTAGGACATATTGTTGGATGCCACTTGCCAGCGGATATTTTTGCAAGATTTTGCAGAAGTTTTGGCTATGATACAACTTATGTGGGTGGGAGCGATATGCATGGGACGCCTAGTCTTATGACAGCACAAGAGCTTGGGCTACCCGTTGAAACTTTGACAGAAGAACTCCACAAAGTTCACAAAAAAATTTATGAAAAGCTAGGCATAAGTTACGATATTTATTCCAACACGCACACAAAAACGCACGAAGAAATCACTGACGACTTTTTTAAAACTCTTTATGACAATGGTTGCATAAACGAAGGCGAAACGGAAATGTACTATTGCGAAAAAGACAAAATGTTTCTTCCCGATAGATATGTAGTCGGCACTTGTCCACATTGCGGGTTTAACGGAGCAAGCGGTGACCAATGCGAAAAATGTGATAGTTTGCTCTCCCCTACCGACCTAATTGATGCTAGGTGTAAAATTTGTGGGGAAAAAGCAATCCTTAAAAAATCAAAACATATTTTTCTTATTTTATCCAAAGGTACAGACGACCTTGCAAAATGGGTAGAAGAAAAGAAAGACATTTTTAGGCCTCACGTTTATGCGGAAGCAAAAAAATGGATACAAGAAGGCTTGAAAGATAGGTGTATTTCTCGTGATATAAAGTGGGGGTTCCCTGTTCCACTCGAAGGTTATCAAGACAAGGTTTTTTATGTTTGGTTTGATGCCCCTATTGGGTATATTTCTATTACAAAAGAACTTGGCGAACAAAAATACAAAGATTTGTGGCTAGACAAAACTGCCAAAATTTACAACTTTGTTGGAAAAGACAATATTCAATTTCACACAGTTTTCTTCCCAACAATGCTTCTTGAAAATGGCAAATACAATATGCCCTACAACGTTGTCGGCCTAAATTTCCTTAACTATGAAGGGCAAAAATTTAGCAAATCAAAGAAAATTGGCGTATTTTGCAATGCACTTTTGAACGACGATGACAAAATCGACATCGACACTTTGCGTGCATACCTTACAACAATTATTCCAGAAAATCGCGACACAGACTACAAGTGGGAAGACTACAAAAACAACACAAATAGCGAACTTGTGGGAAAATTTGGCAATTTATTTAATAGAAGTCTCAACATGCTCAAAAACTATTTTGGTGGCGAGAACGATTTTGACCCAAATAGCGGTTTTGAGAGAAACGACCTTGACAAAGAAATTTTGGACGCCATAAAGACAATGCCACAAAAAATAGCCGATAGCTTTGACAAAGCAGAACTTCGTGACGCCTACAAACTCATTATGAATTATGCCGTCATCGGCAATGGTTATGTCGAAAAATCTGCTCCTTGGGCTCTTGTAAAACAAGAAAAGTTTGATGAAGCAAAAAAAGTTTTATGTCTTGCCCTTAACCTTTGTGCAAGCCTTTGCATTTGTGCTAGCCCTATTATTCCAAATAAAGCCCAAGCCTTGTGGAGTGAGCAGTTAGGACTAAAAGGTAACGTCACAGCTCAAGATATGTGGGAAAAATCAACACAATTTAATATAACTAAAGGCCACAAAATAGGCACAATCACTCCAATATTTGAAAGAGTAGACGAAGAAAAACTTGCCACCTTTAAAGACCTTATGTCACAACCTTTTGATATAAAAGATTTTTTTACAAAAAAAGAGCCAATTTAGGCAACGAATTTTGAAATTAATATAAAAAGGGATAGTGTTTAATATATATTGTCCTTTTTTTTTGTTGTAGAATAAAACCCCCGCGAAAAGCAAATCTCGCGGGGCTTTTGTTTTTTTCAGGAAAACTTAATTTATATAAAAATGCACAAATTTACATAATAAAATACACAAAACTTATATGAAAAGATATAAAAAGTTTACTTTTTTATGTAAATTAAGTAATTTCTATGCAAAATAAGTGCTTTTTATTATGTTTTTTGTGCTTTTTTTAAGTAATTTTTAGTTTCTTACAAAAAGAGATAGTATCAATGTCAAAAAGTTGGTTCACACTCATTAAACTTTAGATTTTTTAGTACATTTTTATGATTTATTAGTCTCCCATTAACCTTATTATTTTTTATAAATTCATTAGTTTTTATTAATATTCTATTGATTTTTTACCGTATTTTATTAGTTTTTTGTTATATTTTTTACTTTTTAATTTGTTTTTTTGCATTAAAAATTTTGTAGTTTAATGGTTGCGATTAGATGTTTTTGTACCT
>CAVHMC010000042.1:0-9667 GCA_963636895.1 Oscillospiraceae bacterium
ATTATATATTTTAGTGTGAATGGCTATTTTTTTATATTTTTTATCTTTTTTTTCAAAACATTAGGTCGTCATAACAGGTGTTGAGTTTCGAAATTATGTCGGCTAGTTGCGATAGCGAAGGCTCGGTGTAGCCCGTTTCCCAATGCGAAATCGTCTTGAGCGTGGTGTTGAGCAACTCCGCAAGTTGCTTTTGTGACAAGTGCTGTTCTTTCCTAATTCGTTGCAAATTCGCACTAAATTTTATTGCTTTCATATAAAAATTGTATCAATATTTGAGAAAACTTTGTTATACTTCTCAATAATTGAGACAAAATTGTTGACATTCTCAAAATTTGAGATAAAATAAAAATAGGTGAATGTGTCTTTTTGCAACAAAAATAGACTAGCAACTAAAAGGGTAAGGGGAAAATGAAGAAAAAAGGTTTAATTGCAATTTATAGTTTGATGAGCATGATTATTGTAGGGTTGGTTATCACAGTGGTGGTTCTTGCGGCGACGACGCAGTACGTGGGGTCGAGTGTTAGCATTTTATATGTCGCGACCGAAATAAGCGGGTCAGTCACAGCCACTTATCAAATAGGTAGCAACGACGCAAAGAGCATGACGGACAGTGAAGGCAACACCAGTATAAATTTTGGTTCGGACTTACCAACGTCGATTTTGCTTTTGTCGCCAAATGAGACCCTTACACTTGGCACAAAGGAAGACGTGCTTTTGACCTACACTTTCAACAATTCAGGCGAAACGTACTACGCCACAGTGTCTTATGCAGATACCGACTCTAATTCGCCATCAAAAAATCTTGATTTTCAATACAAAACACCAACCGCAAGTAAGTATGACGACGAAAGTAGTGTGATAGAAGTGCCTTCTTACGGTTCGGCAACGTACATAATCAAAATTTCGGTTCACAACATCTATAGCGGTGCAAGTCTAAATGGGCGTGTAACTTGGGCTTTGACAAAAGAAAAGCCTAAAACTATTGACGACTATGTGGCTTTGAATATCGCCAACAACGGAGATTCAAGTGTTAATTCTGACAATATTCAAATTGTTGCTGACAAAACAACAAACAAGTTTAAAATCGTTGGTGCGGTGCCGGAGAGTGCTGGAACCACAACGAGTAGCGGGAATATCAACGGGAGTTACAACAACAGGAATGCAGTTTTGGATGCGGAGAAAGGTCTTATGTCAGTTGCCGAACTTACGAATTCTAGTACGGGGGCAGAATTCTTCTACTTTTGCACTAACCCAGAAGTAGTGGGCAATACAGCTTATGGTTACATTGACCCCGGCACAATTTATTGGACTTCGACTAGTGACACTACCCTTGAGAGTTGGTACGACATTCCGACCGAGCCAATAACCCTTTACTCTTGCTTTATGAAACCTAATTTTACAGGGGCGGAAGTTGACTCAGACAATTGTTACAATGGGACAGCAACTCAAATAGTTATATCAAACAGTGTAGAGAATATTCTTTATAGAGCTTTTTATCACAAATCAACAATAACGAACGTAGCCATACCGCAAAGTGTAAAGAATATAGGCTACGGCACAAGCAATACAAGTTATGGGGCGCTTTCAGGTTGCTCCAAGCTTACTAGAGTAGATCTGCCTAATAGTGTGACTGCTTTAAATAATTATGCTTTCTCTAGGTGCAGTGGTCTTACAAGTATAAAAATACCTGATAGTGTGAAAAGTATTGGTGGATTCACTTTCGCGAGTTGCAGTGGTCTCGCTAGTATAACTATGTATAGCTCGTTAAAAAGTATTGGGCGGGCTGCATTCTTAACGGTCGAATATACAGCGGGTGACGGGAGAGTTGTAATTGATCGTGCTTCGCTTGATTATGTTCGTTTTTACGGAACTAAAAGTGAATTTGAGAATCTTACAGCTTGCAATAATGTTGACGGTAATTGTAGCCCTGAAAGCTTTACTGTATTTGGCATCAGTTCTACAGAGGTCAGTGCTTCTTGTTCCAGGTCGATTGCTACGGTGGTGACTGATGATTATCCGAACGGTTTTGCTATAGATCAAGTACTGAGGGTATTCGCTGGGATAGGTTAAGGCTTGTAGAACCTTACTCTCCCGTTGCACAACTATTTTGTGGCAGAAGGGTGGTGGTTTTGGGCAAGGTCATGTCGGCGGGTAGGTCGCTGGCGCCTTCGTACAAAATGCCTTGTTGGGCGTCGTAGGTGGCGTGGCGGAGTTGCTTTGATTTTACAAGTTTGCCGTCTTTGTAGTAGTCGAGAAAACTCTTGCCTTCGTAGCCGTTTTTGGCGGTTTTGACACGTAAAAATTCGCCTTTAAACATAATTTTATCTGCAAACTGTCCTGCCTTGTCGACAATTATTTTGTCTTTTTGGGGTGGGATAGTTTTTATTTTTATGCCACGAGTTTTAAGGGTGTAATTTTCTTTATTTGTGTCGCCATAAATGCAAAATTTTATGTTTTTGCCGTCCGCTTTTCCTGTTATAAAAAGGGGCAAAGGGGTGGTGTTTTTAAATTTCAAATCGCTTGTGCCCCAAGAGACCATGGCGTCTAGGCAAGGCTCGACGTAGGAGACGGGGAGCGAGTGCTTGTGGGCTTCCAAGACGTCGATATTGGACAAAAGTAGGGCATTGTAGAGAGTTGACGACACTTGGCAGATGCCACCGCCAACACCTTTGACGAAAACGCCATCTTTTATAATATTGGCTTCCTTGTATCCCTTTTCCAAAGTGCGTTTGCCGAGAACGGAATTGAACGAAAAGGTCTCACCCGGCATAATTTTTGCACCGTTTAGCGTCTCAACAGCGAGTTTTATGTTGTTTTTTCTATCCACACTCGACGACGCATAACTTGTGGAAAACTCCGCTTGCTTTTTTGTCGCACCTTTTATATCGCAGTTTTTCACGCTTGGCTCAACGGGAAGCGTGGATAAATTTATCTCAATTTTGGAAGAAGTCTTGACATCTTTTACAATTTCGTCGTATACCTTTTCCCTATCAAGTTTTTGACCTTGCTTTTCTTCTTTAAAAACAAATTTATTTGAAATTTTATCAAAATTTGCGTCGGCACTAACGGGGGCAAGGTCTACTTGTTGTGCGATAAAATCTAACTTTTCGTTAAGGTTGGTGAGAACAAAATTTGTTGCCGTTTTGTTGTCAAAGCCCATCGCTTTTATTTTTCTAATCGTCCTAATTTTGTCTTGGCGAGAAGCCCGCTGGAGCTTTTCAAGAACGATGTGAATGTCGCTTTTTATCTCAAAATCTTTTTCCGTAAAAACCCAACTTTTTTCTTTGTATTTCATGGTGATTTGAAAAGGAAAAGTTGCATTTTTTAGCACGTTTTCAATTTTTTCTTGTGCTTTTTCGCCATTCAAACGGGACAAGTCCACCCCGCACAAAGTGTAGCCGTCTTCCAACTTTTCGTAAGCGTTTCGCACACTATTTATCAAAAAAAACGAGAAAAAAGGCAATGCAAAGCACAACAAAAAGGTAAGGAAAAAGCCTTTAAATTTTTTTAAAAAAGTTTTGTAATTTTTCATAACCCTAGTATGAGTAAAACAAAAAAAACTATTATGTAACTATAAAAAAACAACTAAAATTGCTATGAAATTATCAAAAAAATTGATAAAATGTTGGGTGTGGCGGTTTTTTTAAAAAAATTGAACCACAAAAGGAAAGAAAATGGAACTTTATTTACTTATATCCCTTGTTGCTTTGAGTGTGATAAATTTAATCGCGGTGGTGGTGGTTTCTCTTAAAAAAAGGGGGAATTTCAGTGCTGAAAAAATAGTTGAAGAGATAAAAAAGCAAAATGAATATTTAGAAAAAACTATCAAGAATTTGTTTGAAATTGACAAAGAGTACAATAGGCAACTCAATCAACTTCTTTTGTCGAGTTTGAAAAATTCCAACGAAAACGCCTCAAATTTTTTCACAAATTTGGCGACAAATCAAAGTCAACAATTGCAAAATATTGAGACAAGGCTTAATGATATTTTGAAAGACAATGACGGAAAACTAAATAGAATTGCAGATATTATAAACGAAAATTTGAAAAGTTTGCAAGATAGAAACGAAAGAAAACTCGAACAAATGCGTCAAACCGTTGACGAAAAATTGTCTACTACACTCGAAAAACGTCTTGGTGAAAGCGTGAAAATTATCACTCAAGGGCTAGACACAGTGTCAAAAGGCATAGGCGAAATGCAAAGCCTTGCCACAGGTGTTGGCGACCTAAAAAGAGTGCTTACAAATGTCAAAACTCGTGGTGGGTGGGGTGAAGTGCAACTGAGCAGTTTGCTAGAGCAAATTTTATCCAAAAATCAATACAAAGAGCAAGTTCAAATAAAGAAAAATTCGCAAGAAAAGGTAGATTTTGCGGTGGTTTTGCCGGGGAAAAACGATGGCGAGTTGCTACTCCCAATTGATGCAAAATTTCCTATGGAAGACTACTCAAGGCTTTGTTCTGCTAGCGAAAAAAATGACGTGCAAGAGATGGAAGTGCAACTTAAAAACCTTGAAATTCGCATAAAAGAAGAAGCAAAGTCTATTTGCGAAAAATATATCGAGCCACCCACTACCACCGATTTTGCGGTTATGTATCTCCCTGTCGAAGGTCTTTATGCGGAGGTTATTAGGCGTCCAGCACTTGTGGAAACTTTGCAACACAAGTACAAAATTATGGTGTGCGGGCCAACGACGTTGACGGCACTTTTAAATTCTCTTCAAATGGGCTTTAAAACTCTCGCTATCGAAAAACGAAGTAGTGAAATTTGGAATACTTTGAGCGTGTTTAAGATGGAATTCAACAAATTTGTCGATTTGCTCGCTAAAACACAAAAGAAAATTGACGAAGCCTCGTCAACACTTGATTTTGCAACAAAAAAGACAAAAACTATACAAAGAAAATTGAAAGATGTGGCAGATATTGATGATAGTGATAAAATAATAGACTCAACAGACCCCGCCGATATGATAGATTTTTAGTTTACACAATTAAAGATTACCCAAGCATAATATATTCATTTTTATTGGAAGTTTTGTTTGGAAACTTGCACATAAGAAAAGACGGATGATTCTTCAAACTGTGATGCAGTTGATTTTCAAGGGAATTACTTTTGTTAATAGTTGTGCGATAGTTATGAGTAAAGCAACATCACGTAATTAATTTTTCTATCTACCCAAAACACATTGACACTAAATTTCATATTTGATAAAATGAAAATATGAAAAAGTTTTGGACAGTTGTACTAAAAATTGTGATGTTTATGTCTCTTGCTGGCATAATAGTTTTTTCGTGCATTGCCATTATTTCGAGCAACAATATCGCCTTTGAAGCGTACAATTATTTAAATACAAACAAAGACACTTTGGCACTAAAAGAGTTTACTCAAAGGGCGGACAATGACATAAAATCGTCCTACGGAGCAAGTGGCGACGTGTATGTCAATTTCTTAAGTATGGCTATTTTGGATACCCAAAGCACTTTTGACTATTATATTGATTATCTTGCACTCGATGATACGTTGTCAAAGGGTGACCAAAACGTTTTGATAAACGACTTTAAGTCTTGCACTAGTGCCAAGCAAAAATGCGAGCAGTCGTATTCCAATTATTTGATTGCTTACAAAAATGCAAGTGACGGGGTTTCTATTGCTGTAGAATATGTCAAGTCTTGCGAAAGAGACTTTGTTTACAACTATGCAAATTTGTACAATTGCCTTGCCACTTTGCAATATGATTTGTATAAGACAGCAAAAATTAATGTCGTAAAAGTGGAGTCATATGACTTTCAAAAATACATGATAAGGACAGGGTTGTCTAGTGGCGTCGTAGAAAAATTGTATATTGAAACAAACATAGAAAAATCGCCTGAAAAACGCGTTTCACTCAGTAGTGATGAGAAGTACAATGTGTACAATAGTTACAAGACAAAAATGTCAACATATAGCGATAAAAACACCGCAACGGACGGAGATTTGCAACAATACGTCAGCAATTTAAATGCTTTGGATACTTTTTCGTGGGCAAAAAATTATGAAAGTTATTTATCTAGTTTAAACAATGTTTTGCGTGAAAAGGCAACCAAATCAAAAACCTTTTTTGACGAAAATTTTAGGTAGGAGAGTGAGATGAAAAAAATTGTTTCAATTTGTTTTTTGTTAATAATAGCTCTTACACCTCTTGTTTTTGTTGGGTGTGGTGCAAGTTATTCTAGGGAAGATGTAAACACTTTGTACAACGAGATTTTAAGTTTTGTGGGGGACGAAAAGGGCTTTGTCAAAGTAAATATTGATGAAAGCAAGACTTTTCAGGAGACCACAAAGGAAGACGATAAAGCGTATATTTTTCCATTTTGTTATGACAACTTCTTGTCGTCTAGTGCGGGGCTTTTCTTTGAAGTCGCATCAAGACAAGGCAAGGACATATCGTATACCTTGAGAAATTTTACGCAAGAAGAACTAAATTCGACGTATGAAAAATTAAAAGATGTGCGAGATGCAAGCATAACTGTTGCGTCTAATAAATCTATTTTCGAAAGTAGCAATGGCAATTTAAAATACCAAGAACTCGTTGTGTCTTGCAACAATTTGATAGAAAAATTAAATACGTTGAACGATTATTTTAGCCCGGCGTATTTTTCTCATTACTATACGGGCTACACAACGGGGGAACTTAGTGATGGAGAGTTAAAAGACGTACTTGCATATGGTATCCAAGCACTTTCTTCCGTCTCTTACAACTATGAACTCAAAAATTTTGAGTTTTCCAATCCATATGGAGAGATAATGACGTGGTACAACGGGACAACACTTTTGAAAAAATCAAATGAACGCATTGAGTCTATTATGGCTAAACTCAGAAAAGATGATTTGACGACTGGCATGTCGACAGATACAATGAACAATATAATTGCAATTATTCAAAAAATTCAAAACGAGAAAGATGGGTATGCAAGTGACTTTGCAATTTATCAAAAGGCTTTAAACAAGGTTGATATTGTAAAATATTTCAAGGCAAGCAACAAAACCGCCTATAGACAAAGTTTAGACAAAAGCGAACAATCTTGTTTTGAACTAATCGATAGATTTTTGGGCGGAAGATACGAAGGCATGAGCTCCGCTTTGAGTAATATTGAGCAATTGTGCCTATAAAATTTTAGAAATAAGTTTAACTTATGGCATAAATATAGGTTTAATTAATGCATCAAAAAATATTTTAAAAAATTGAAGAAGAATAAATAAAAAAATAATTAGTTAAAACCAAATTATAATAATTATTAAAATTAAAATAAAAAAGTTAGTAAAAAAACAAACAAAAAAAATAAAAGGATAAAAAATTAAAAAAAATGGACTATATTAAATTATCAAATTTGTTGTTTCCAAAGGTTGATTTAACAGTGGACGAAATTATGTTGAGTTATCCAAAAAGGATACTTCCACATGGTGCCGAGGTGGTGCGTATTGCCCCAAGCCCAACGGGATATCTACACATAGGGTCTGTGTATGGTGCGTTTATAGACAAACTTATCGCTTATCACTCAAATGGCGTGTTTTATATGCGTTTAGAAGATACCGATTTTAAAAGAGAAGTGGAAAATGCGGGCGATATTGCTTACAACATGTTGTGTGCTTTTAATCTAAAGCCAGACGAAGGGTATGCGGGCGAGAGTAGACCTCAAACGGGTGCATATGGAGACTATATTCAAAGCAAACGTCAAAATATTTACATGGCTTTTGCGAAATATCTTGTGTCTATAGGGCGGGCTTATCCTTGCTTTTGCCAAGTGGCAGGGTCAAAAGAAGAGATTTTAAAGCGTCGACAAGAAGAAATAGAAAAAACAAACGATATAGAAGAAAAAGACCTTTGTCGCGATTTAACTCTGGAAGAAATAGAAGAAAATTTGAAAAAAGGTCTTCCTTTTGCGATAAGGCTAAAATCTATGGGGGATAAAGAAAAGACCTTTAAATTTTATGACGAAATAAAAGGGGAAAGAGAAATAAGGCAAAATACAAAGGATATTGTCTTGTTAAAGTCCAACTTTACGCCACCTTATTCTTTGGCACATGTTGTAGACGACACTTTGATGGGGACTACAATTGTCGTGCGTGGAGAAGAGTGGTACCCATCGCTATCTGCACATCTTGAGATTTTTGACGCACTCAATATCAAGCCACCAAAATACGCCCATACGCCTGTGGTGTGCAAATTGGATAGTGACGGCAACAAGAGAAAACTCAGCAAGCGAAAAGACCCAGAAGCCAATGCAAGCTATTTTATCGAAAAAGGTTATCCTATAAGTTCGGTTATGGAATATCTTTTGGGGCTTATCAATAGCGACTTTGAAGATTGGAGACGGGCGAACCCAGAGATGTCTTACTACGAGTTTCCTTTTAAAATTTCAAAAATTGGCTCAAATAACCCTATGTTTGACTTTCAAAAATTAGACGACTGTTCAAAGCAAGTTATATCACACTTTTCAAACGAAGATATTTACAATGGTTGCATTAGTTGGGCAAATAAGTACGATAAAGATTTTGAAGAACTTTTGAAAAATAAAAAAGATTTTGCTTTAGCTTTATTTAATATTGACAGAACGGGAAAAAATCCAAGAAAAGATATCGCAAAATATAGCGAAGTACGCTCTCTTTATGATTATATGTTTGATGGCGTTGAAAGTAAAACATTGGGCGATTACCAATTTGATGAAAAGTGGGAGAAAGGTGATATCGTGTCTGTTCTCGCTGAGTATTCCAAACTTTATAGCCCTATTGACGACAAAGAGACGTGGTTTGACAAGATGAAACATATTTGCAACCTTTTAGGTTTTGCAAACAATATGAAAGATTACAAGAAAGACCCACAAAATTACAAAGGCTCTATTGCTGACGTGAGTGGAATGGTGCGTGTGGCTGTTACGACAAGAAAGAACACCCCCGATTTGTATTATATTATGTCTCTTCTTGGGCAACAAGAAGTGCAAAATAGACTAAATAAAGTGATTGAAATGATTAAAAATTAAGATAAATTATTGGTTTGCCATTTTTAATTGTTTTGTCAATTTTTATAAAGAAATTAAAATCAAATTAAATCATTGGTGCTTAATTAAAGGAGAAAATATGATAGTGTTAAAAAACTTTTCTAAATTTTTCAATGTTTTAGGGCAAATTATGGCGTTTTTAACTATAGTCATGCTAGGGCTATTGTATCTCAACAATATTTTGCCCGTAAAGTTTCTTGGAGATTTTGCAACAACACTCTTAAACATAAAGGAATATGCCGTCATTTTGACTATAACTGTGTGTGGCTTGGCGTTTGCTGTTAAAAGAAATATTATTATATTTATCCTTTTTTGCGGGTTTGCAATTTGTGCCCTTGCGTGCTACTCGATAAGCATTTTTGGATAAATTAGAATTGATAATTTGATAATAGTTATATTTTATTAGTGTAAAAAATTTTCTCTTGTGAGAGAGTGCTTGTGCTTTCTTAGATGCAAGAGAGAATTTTTTTATGGCAAACTTAAATTAAACTTAGAATTAAACTCAAAATTCAACTCAAAACCCAAACTCACAACTTGAATTCAAAAATAAATAAAAAATAGAACAAAAACTCAAATCTACAAATTTAACCCAAAGTCAAAAATAAGAAAACTAAATTTAAGGTTAAAATTAAAC
>CAVHMC010000043.1:0-9004 GCA_963636895.1 Oscillospiraceae bacterium
ACATTGACCCAGGCACAATTTATTGGACTTCGACCAGTGACACCACTCTTGAATCTTGGTACGACGTACCAACCGAGCCAATAACCCTTTACTCTTGCTTTATGAAACCTAATTTTACAGGGGCGGAAGTTGACTCAGACAATTGTTACAATGGGACAGCAACTCAAATAGTTATATCAAACAGTGTAGAGAATATACTAAATAGGGCTTTTTATAATAAAAGCACAATAACTGATGTCGTTATACCACAAAGCGTGAAAACGATAAGATCTGGGTTTGTCGGGGAAGAGGGGACCAGTTGTTATTATAGTGCATTTGGATATTGCACGCAGATTACGAAGATGAATTTGCCTCGAAGTATAGAATTCATTGGAGAAGGTGCTTTTTATTGCAGCGGAATAGAGAGTTTGACCTTATGGAATTCCGTGGATGAGGGTGGAAGAGGATATAATTCGTTGTACATACCGAGTTTGAAGACGGTGAAATTCTATGGTACGAAAGCAGAGTTTGAGCAAAAGGTCATATTTAGTAATGCTCTCGGCTGTAGAGTGAACCCTGGTTTGGTGATAGGGGACGGAAAAATTACGATTGTGACGGATGATTATCCTGGTGGCTTTAGCGCTTGTGCATCAGCAGATAATGCTACTGGATAAGGCTAAAGAGCAGGATTAAATTATGAAATTCTTTAATTAGCTTTTTGATAAAACCCTTATTTCAATTTACGAAATTTAATGAAGAAATTGTGAAAATTTATAAATAAATTTATTGACAAAAGGATATAGTTTTGATAATATAATTGCGTTGTATGCTGTAAAAAGTGTGCAATGCAATTTATTTGTTTGGAACGCAAAATAAATTGTTCTTGGCAAGGGGGAGACTCTTTGCAAAAAGTTTTTGAAAATTTGTGGTTTTCTCACGCAAGTTTTTGGGGACTAAATAAATGAAAAATGATAAGTTGCAATCGTTTTTCAAACAAAATTTTTAGGGAGGAAATTATGCCTACAATCAATCAGTTAGTAAGGCACGGTAGAGCCAAACAAACAAAGAAATCGAAGACACCTATTTTGGAGCAAAATCCACAAAAAAGAGGCGTTTGTTTGTCTGTTACTACTACTTCGCCAAAAAAGCCTAACTCAGCTTTAAGGAAAATTGCTAGGGTTAAACTTTCGAATGGTCAAGAAGGTACGACATATATTCCAGGTGAAGGTCACAATTTGCAAGAGCACAGTGTTGTGCTTATTCGTGGCGGGAAAGTCAAGGACTTGCCTGGTGTAAGATACCATATCATTCGTGGTACATTAGATGCTGCTGGCGTTGCAAAGCGTAAACAAGCAAGGTCTAAGTATGGCGCAAAGAAAGCGAAGTAATAAAGAACAATTTATTTTAACCTTTTTAAAAGAAGGGGAGTTTGAGATTATCTCAAGGAAAGCAATTTGAAAGTTGTTTCAAAATTGCGAAAAAACAAATAATATAAAAGGAGAAAAACGATGTCTAGAAGAAATCGTGCAACAAAAAGAGAAGTTTTGCCAGACCCAATGTACAATTCTACTGTTGTCACAAAACTTGTTAACCAAGTTATGCTTGACGGCAAAAAAGGTATTGCTTTTGGTATTGTTTATGGCGCTTTTGACATAATCAAAGAAAGGACAGGCGAAGAACCAATGGAAGTTTTCAACAAAGCTATCGAGAACTTAAAACCTGTACTTGAAACCAAAGCAAGACGTGTGGGCGGTGCGACTTATCAAGTCCCAATGGAAATTAGACCTGATAGACGCCAAACTTTGGCAATAAGATGGCTTGTTTCTTTTGCGAGAAAACGTGGTGGCGAAAAGGAAATGGAGAAAAAACTTGCTAGTGAAATCTTGGACGCTTACAACAATGCTGGCGGGGCTATAAAGAAGAAAGAAGAAATGCACAGAATGGCAGAGGCTAACAAAGCATTTGCACACTTTAAGTGGTAAAAAGGAGAAAATATGGCAAGAAAATATCCTATTGAGGTATATAGAAATATCGGTATTATGGCGCACATTGATGCGGGCAAAACCACAACTACCGAGAGAATTTTGTTCTACACTGGTAGAACACACAAAATAGGCGAAGTGCACGAAGGTGCTGCGACTATGGACTGGATGGCACAAGAGCAAGAGAGAGGTATCACAATTACTTCCGCTTGTACAACTGCTATTTGGAGAGACCATTGTATTAATATTATTGACACCCCAGGACACGTGGACTTTACTGTTGAAGTCGAGAGAAGTTTGAAAGTTCTCGACGGGGCAGTGGGTGTGTTCTGTGCTAGAGGCGGTGTTCAACCACAATCAGAGACTGTTTGGCGTCAAGCGGACAAGTACAAAGTCCCAAGAATTGCTTACGTCAACAAAATGGATAGAGATGACGCAAATTTCTTGAGAGTTGTCCAAATGATGAAGGATAGACTCCACGCAAATGCTGTGCCTATCCAACTTCCAATCGGTCAAGATACAACTTTTAGAGGAATTATCGACCTTGTCGAAATGGATTCTGTTGTTTATAAAGATGACCTTGGAAAAGAAATGGTGGTGGGACCTATCCCAGAAGAATTTAAGGCTGAGGCTCAAAAGTATCACGACCAACTTGTAGAAGCAGTTGCCGAACAAGATGATGCTTTGCTCGAAAAATTCTTTGCTGGAGAAGAAATCACTGTCGACGAACTTAAAAAAGGTATAAGAAAAGCAACTGTTGGCTTGCATATGACACCTGTCCTTTGCGGAAGTTCCTTTAAAAATAAGGGCGTTCAAAAATTGCTTGACGCTATTGTTGATTATCTTCCAAGCCCTGTTGATATCGAAAATGTTGTTGGTACAAAACTTGACGGCGTGACTGAAGAAGATAGAAAACCAGACGACAAAGCACCATTTGCTGGGCTTGCTTTCAAAGTCGCAACTGACCCATTTGTTGGAAAAATTACGTACTTTAGAATATACTCGGGTACACTTAAAGCGGGTTCTTACGTCTTAAATCCAACAAAAGATACTAAGGAGAGAATTGGAAGACTTCTTAGAATGCACGCAAATCATAGGGAAGACCTTGAAGAAGCGTATGCAGGCGACATTGTGGCTATTGTTGGTTTGAAAGATACAACAACAGGCAACACTTTGTGTGACCCTGACCACCCAATTGTATTGGAGAGTATGGAGTTCCCTGAGCCTGTTATTAACATTGCTATCGAACCTACTACAAAACAAGCACAAGAAAAAATGGTCAACGCTCTTATCAAACTTGCGGAAGAAGACCCAACTTTCAAAACTTGGACTGACCAAGAAAGCGGACAAACAATTATCGCTGGTATGGGCGAACTTCACCTTGATATTATCGTAGATAGATTGAGAAGGGAGTTTAAAGTTGACGTCAACGTGGGTAGACCACAAGTTAGTTATAGAGAAACGATAAGAAAACCTGTGAAAGCAGAAGGAAAGTACATTAGACAAACAGGTGGACATGGACAATATGGCCATGCTGTTATCGAACTTGAACCTCTTGAACCTGGAAAAGGATATGAATTTGTTGATAAAATCGTTGGCGGTATCGTTCCAAAAGAATATATTCCAGCTATTAACGCAGGTATTCAAGAAGCCATGAAAAATGGTGTTTTGGCGGGATACGAGACTGTAGATTTGAGAGCAACCTTGGTGTTTGGTTCGTACCACGACGTCGACTCGTCAGAAATGGCGTTTAAGATTGCTGGTTCTATGGCTTTCAAAGAAGGTGCAAAAAAGGCTGACCCTGTTTTGCTTGAACCTATTATGAAAGTTCAAGTTGAGATGCCTGATGATTATTTGG
Source organism: Oscillospiraceae bacterium (assembly GCA_963636895.1). Lineage (GTDB taxonomy): Bacteria > Bacillota > Clostridia > Christensenellales > UBA1242 > UBA7862. The sequence continues at coordinate 3,820 of CAVHMC010000043.1, forward strand.
GAACAGTTATGGGCAATTTGACCAGTAGACGTGGCGTTTTGCAAGGAACAGAGACAAAGAGCGGGTCTGTCCTTGTCAATGCGGAAGTCCCACTATCCGAAATGTTCGGTTATGCAACCGCACTTAGAAGTTCCACTCAAGGTAGGGGCAACTTCAATATGGAATTCTCTCATTATGCGGAAGTTCCAAAGAGTATCGCTGAAAAGATTATTGGCGAGAGAAAGAAAGATTAGTTGAGGGAAGGGCGAAGCCCGCTTTGTGAGATTGCTTGCAATCTCACAAAGTCCGAGCCCCGCGGGGCTCGGGTTTTGCAAGCGTATGCTTGCAAAACAGGGCTTCGCCCGCCCGTTCAATCAAACAAAAAAAAATGTCGAAAAGTTATTTAAAAAAAAGATAAAAATCGTTTGACAGTTTAATAAAAACAAGTATAATTATGCTTGATATTAATTGAAAAATTAAATCATAAATTTAGGAGGAAAAGATTTTTTATGGCAAAAGCAAAATTTGACAGAAGCAAGCCACACGTCAACATTGGTACAATCGGACACGTTGACCACGGCAAGACAACCTTGACAGCAGCAATCACAATGTGGTGTGCAGCAAAGGGTTGGGCTGAAAAAATGAAATATGAGGATATCGACAAGGCTCCAGAGGAAAGAGCTAGAGGTATCACAATCAACACATCACACGTTGAATATCAAACAGCAAATAGGCACTACGCTCACGTAGACTGCCCAGGACACGCAGACTATGTTAAGAACATGATCACAGGTGCTGCACAAATGGACGGCGCTATCCTTGTTGTTGCTGCAACAGATGGCCCAATGCCTCAAACGAGAGAGCATATTCTTCTTGCTCGCCAAGTTGGTGTTCCTTATATCGTTGTGTTTATGAATAAGGTTGACCAAGTTGACGACCCAGAACTTTTGGAACTTGTTGAGATGGACATTAGAGACCTTCTTACTGAGTATGGTTTCCCAGGAGACAAGACTCCAATTATCAAAGGTTCAGCTTTGAAAGCTCTTGAAGCTGCCCAATCTGGTCACCCAGATGACCCAGCATGCAAGTGCATTGAAGAACTCCTTGACGCTGTGGATACATTTATTCCAGAGCCAAAGAGAGCTACCGACCAACCATTCCTTATGCCTGTTGAAGACGTCTTTACAATTACAGGACGTGGAACAGTTGCTACAGGTAGGGTTGAGAGAGGTGTTTGTAAAGTTGGCGACACTGTATCTATCGTAGGTATGGGTTCTAACAAGCAAAGTGTTATCACAGGTGTTGAAATGTTCAGAAAACTTCTTGACGAAGCTCAAGCTGGCGACAACATTGGTGTTCTTCTTCGTGGTATCAACAGAACAGATATTGAGAGAGGGCAAGTTCTTTGCAAACCAAACTCAATTCACCCACATACAAAATTTACAGCACAAGTTTATGTTTTGAAGAAAGAAGAAGGCGGAAGACATACTCCATTCTTCAATGGATATCGTCCACAATTCTATTTCAGAACAACAGACGTTACAGGTTCTATCGAACTTGAAAAGGGCGTTGAGATGGTTATGCCTGGCGACAACGTCAAGATGACTATCACTCTTATCACACCTATCGCTATTGAACAAGGACTTAGATTTGCTATCCGTGAAGGTGGCAGAACAGTTGGTTCTGGTGTTGTTTCCGAAATTATTGAATAATTTGAGTAGTTTTGGTTAAAATTTAAATATAAAAATAGACTTTCTTTTCGGGAGGGTCTATTTTTTTTGTTGTTAAAGAGTTTTTGCTTTGTTAAAGAGTTTTTTGCTTTGTTAAATATTTTTTGTGTTGTTAAATAGTTCTTTGCTAAATAGTTTTACGTTGCAAAATTTTTTTGTGTTTTTTGTGATATATGTGGCGTTTAACGACCTATGTTGAGAAAAATCTTCTATAAATATGAAAAATATTATGGAATTTTTTTAATTTTTTAGCGGAAAAGTTTAGTAAATTATTTGTAAATTTGAAAAAATATATTGTATAATTATATTCGTAAAAGGGGGCAAAGTGTCTGGCTTTGCTTTGTGGAAAAATGAAAAAAGAAGATAAGATTAAACTTGCAGAAAATGCAATTTTGCAAATAGAAAAACAATTTGGCAAGGGTTCAATTATGAAATTGGGCGATAGAAGTCACGAAAAAATCGACGTTATTCCAACTGGGTGTATCGTCCTTGACTATGCTTTGGGTATTGGTGGCGTGCCTAGGGGGAGAATTGTGGAGATTTATGGTCCTGAGTCGAGCGGAAAGACGACAGTATCCTTGCATATAATTGCCGAAGCACAAAAACTTGGCGGAATGGCGGCTTTCATTGACGCAGAGCATGCTCTTGACCCCGTTTATGCGGGAAAACTTGGTGTAAATCTTGACGAACTTTACGTTTCGCAACCTGACAACGGAGAGCAAGCGCTTGATATTTGCGACAAACTTGTTCAAAGTGGCGGGTTTGACATCGTCGTTATCGACTCTGTGGCGGCTCTTGCTCCAAAAGCGGAGATTGAGGGCGAAATGGGAGACAATTTTATTGGACTTCAAGCAAGACTTATGAGTCAAGCGATGAGAAAATTGACGGGAATTATCAACAAATCTAACACTTGTGTCATTTTTATCAACCAACTTAGGGACAAAGTGGGCGTTATGTTTGGTTCTCCAGAGACAACCGCGGGCGGAAAGGCGTTGAAGTTCTATTCAAGTGTAAGACTTGACGTGAGACGTGTAGACTCTATCAAGGACGGAAGCGATATAATTGGCAATAGGACACGTGTGAAGGTTGTAAAAAACAAACTTGCACCACCTTTCAAGACTGCCGAGTTTGATATTGTTTACGGGAAGGGCATTTCAAATGTCGGTTGCGTGATTGACCTGGCTGTCGCCAACAACATTGTTGAAAAATCGGGGGCGTGGTTCTCGTACAACGACGAAAAAATTGGGCAAGGCAAGGAAAATGTTAAGGTTTATCTCACAAATCACCCAGAAATTATGGCTGAAATCGAGGGCAAGGTGAGAGAAGTCCTTGACAATCAAGAAGAAGACTAAATTTTGAAGGTAAATTTGATTAAATTTTGAACACAACCATTAAATATGGTTTTGAACGTAATTTTTGGAGAATAATTGTTGCATAATGATTTTTGAGAGCGATTATTGTTTAAATATTGGAAAATTTAGATATATTTTTTGTAAAACAATTAATATTATTGTTTGAGCGAGAGAAATAAATATATTTTTGCATAAAATGTAAAATTTTGTAATCAATTAAAATAAAATTTTTGCAAATAATATTTTTGAGTATGGTTTAAAATTTAGTTGTTTTGTGGTTTTGTTATATAAAAAAGCGCATTAAAAGCAAGTTTTACGTAAGAAAAAGCAGGTTTTTAATGTGAAAGAATGAAGATATGTACATATGTGCATTTATAAGGAGAAATATGAAAAAGTTTTTAAAAAGTTTTGTGCTTGTTGTGTTGCTTTTGTGCACATTTTCCCTTTTTGGTTGTGATTTGAAGGCAAAATCGGCATATGATATAGCGGTGGAGCATGGCTTTGTGGGCTCTGAGACGGAATGGCTAGAAAGTTTGAAGGGTGAAAAGGGCGAAGCGGGTGTCAATAGTGACGGCAATGCTTACGACTTGGCTGTGAAAGAAGGTTTTAAGGGAACGGTTACTGAGTGGCTTGCGAGTTTACGTGGTGCCAGTGGTGTTGACGGGAAAGATGGCGAGTTGACTGCTAAAAGTTTGTTTGAAACCGCTGTAGAATTTAAAATTTATGAAGATACGTCGGAAGGATATAAAGAATTTCTTAATGATTATTTTTTGACATATGGAGATACGCTTGTTAAGCAAGTGAGTGCAAAGTGTGTCAATCAGGTCGTGACAATTTTTTGCCCTGTGTCGAGCGGTTTGCAAATGGGGTCGGGCGTGATTTATGCGATAAACAAAAATGACGCATATATCATGACAAACTACCACGTGATTGCTTTGTCTAGTAGCACTGCAAATGGCGGATATACACCTGCAACAAAGATTTATTGCTATTTGTATGGGCGTGAAACTATCACGCAAGACGATGACGGTTATCAAAAGGGCGAAAGCGGAATTGAAGCAACCTATATTGGTGGCTCGGCGGAATACGATTTGGCTGTTCTAAGAGTGACGGGCGAGAGTTTTGATATTATAAAAAATAGTAGCGCGATGGCAGTGACCTTTGCAAATAGTGACGAAGTTCAAGTGGGCGAAAACGCTATCGCCATTGGCAACCCTTCTGGTGGCGGAATGGCTGTGACGAGCGGGGTTATTAGCCAAACAAGCGAAAGAGTCTCGGTGTCTATTGCTGGAGAATATAGGACACTTAGATGTTTTAGAGTGGATACGGCTGTGAATAGAGGCAATAGTGGCGGTGGACTTTTTGATAGTAAGGGCAACTTTTTGGGAATTGTCAATGCAAAGATTGAGTCTTCTTATATTGATAATATAGCAAACGCGATATGTTCCAACAATGTTAAGAACGTTGTGGAAAATGTTATCTACAACTACACTCACGACAACGATAGTGGGGCAAGTGTTGGCGTAAAAAAGGTGTCAATTGGCATAACTTATACTGCAAGCGACAAAAACAACGTGTATAACGAAGAAACCTTTACCAACAAAATCACCGATACCGCGCTTATTGTTGAGGTAACTTCTGGTAGCCTTGCCGAACAAATGGGCTTGAAAGTCGACGACAAAATTGTGGGTATGTCTGTCACTCGTGGTGATGCTGAAAAGACGACGCGTTTTGATAGAACCTTTGAGCAACTTGGCGATTTTGTTTTGACCTTGCGTGAAGGCGACACGATAAAATTTGTTATCAAGAGTAAAACTGATTCGGGGTATAGTGATGAAAAATGTAGCGGGAGTGTGACTTTGACTTCAAAGAATTTTAAAATTTCAAAAGACAATGCTCGCTCTCAAACTTCAACCGCTAGTGCCACAAATTCAAGCTCAATTGCATAAATATTAAAAATAATTTAAAAAGCATATTTTATGGTTTCATAAGATATGTTTTTTTATAAAATTTGCAAAATAAATAAATTTTTTATGCCAATTTATTGGAAACCTTTATTAAAGAGATTTTTTTAGGGGAAAAATTTATTTTTAAAAGGAAAAAAAATTAGGGCAATAATTTATC
>CAVHMC010000044.1:0-8735 GCA_963636895.1 Oscillospiraceae bacterium
TTGTTTTTGCAAGATAAAGATATTTTTGTAAAAGAAATTGTTTCTACAAATTTATTAATTAAAACAAATTATTTACAAACTTTCATAAATATTTTTCATCTCAGTTGCGTCTTCTGCCTGAGTGCCGTCGCTTTCGCAAATAATATCTGGCTCCAAGTTGTACTCTTTTATCACCTTTGCTAGTGGCACAAAGTCGGGGCCGTAATGCGTGTCTTCAAAAGTCAAGTGCTTTATCTCGCCCTTTTCGCCATACTCTATTTTTGAAAAATGGATATGCACTTTTTTTGTTCTTTCAAGACCAATGGTGTTTATCAAATGGTCAAAAATCTTTTTATAGTCGTCTTCGCCCTTTAAACTTCCATGCGTCAAAGCATTGATATGCCCAAAGTCCAAAGTAGGCACAAGGTACTCTCGCAAAGTGCAAAGTTCCGCCACTTCCTCGTAAGTCCCAAGTTGCATGCTTTTACCCATAGTCTCGGGGCACAAAAGAAAATCAAAATCAAGGTTTTCTTTATCTATTTTTTCCACAAGTTTTGCCATATTTTTCTTTAAAATTTGAAAGGCTTCCGCCCTATCTCGCCCCATACATGAGCCGGGGTGAAACACGCATCTATGCCCGCCCATAAGTTTGAGATATTTAAGAGAGGAAATGATATACTCAAAAGATTTCTCCACCTTTTTATCGTCGTCGTTGGCAAGATTGATATAATAGGGTGTATGGACACTTATCTCGATGCCATTTTGTTTGCAAGCGTCACCTAGAGATTTTGCGGTAAAATCACTTATTCTAACCCCACGAGAAAAGGAGTATTCGTAGGCATTTAATCCGCGATTTTTAAGCCACAAGGGTGCCTCGAGACTGCTATTGTAGCCTTGGTCGTAAAAAAGGTTGCCATTGCCCGAAGGTCCAAATCTTATCATTTTTTCTCCTTTTAATCTAAATATGTCGTTATCTTTAACCTATTTTGCACAAATCTTCCCAGCCCGACGACGCTCCCTTCGCACAAAACAAGATGCAACTTGTCGTCAACAGGATAATCTACAAGTGGCATATTGATGCCGTTGCGTATTTTGGCATAAACTTCTTTAGAAATATTTATTGGGTCATAACCTTGCAAGACCTTTTCTAGTGGCAAAATGTTTTTTGAAATGTTTTCAAGTGACAAATCGCTCATTTTGAGAGAATTTTCCAAAGAAAACACCCCGCAACGAATTCTACATAGCGAGTTCATCGTAGCAAGACTCTTTGTAGCCTGTCCCAAGTCTCTTGCGAGCGAGCGAATATATGTCCCACTTGAACAAGTTATCAAAAATTCGTAATTTTTTTCGTCAATTTGCGACAAAATTTTAAATTCGTGAATGGTAACCAAACTTGGTGGCAAGTCAATACTTTCGCCACGCCTAGCATAAGTGTAAGCACTTTGCCCGCCTATTTTTTTTGACGAATGTATTGGTGGCACTTGAGAGATTGTTCCTAAAAAAGACTTTTTTATTGCCTTTTCTATATCTTCTTTTGTTGGGATAAAGTCGCAAGTTTGGCTTATAGGACTTTCCCTATCTAGCGTTGGAGTTGTCTCACCAAAAGTGAATTGTGCGATATAAGTTTTGTCTTTTTTTAAAAACAAGTCAAAAAGGCGAGTTGCCTTGCCCACACATATTGGCAAAACTCCGCTAGCAAGCGGGTCAAGTGTGCCCATGTGGCCCACTTTTTTCTCATTCAATATCTTTTTAATTTTGCAAACGACGTCACTCGACGTAACTCCAACTTCCTTATTTACAACGATTATACCCTTCAATTTTTGCTCCCTTGCAACTCTTGAGAGCATGCGTCCAAGATTTTAGATAATATCTCTTTATAATTTCCGTTCACAGTTGCACCAGACGCCCTTATATGCCCGCCACCACCAAAACTTTTTGCAATTTCACACACATTTGCAAATTTATTTGACCTAAAGGAAAGGCTAAACACGTCGTTCTCTATTTCCAAAATTTTAACCCTAATTTCGTTGCCTTCTATTCCGTCTAAAAATTGAAAGCAGTTGGTGTTTTCTAACACATTTTCAAATCTTTTGTAGGTTTTGTAATTAAAAAAAGTGACATAAACCTTTTCTTTCAAATACGCACGTGTATTTTTAAGGGCGGTTTTATAAAAATAGAGATAGTTTTTTTGCTTATATTTAAACAAATTATAATTAGTCTCAGCCAAGTCAAAATTGTAATTTAGAAGTTCGTAGGCGTGTCTATGACTGTCGATATTTGTCGATGGGTGCATAAAGCAACCTGTGTCGGTGCTAAGCCCCGTATACAAGCATTGTGCAATGTTGCTATTTATGACAATCTCAAGTTGTTTTATAAACTCAAACAAAATATCCGCAGTGCTAGGGGAGTTTTCGTCAACAATAGAATAATCAAAAGCATAGTCCGACTTTTGATGATGGTCAATGTCGATTTTTATTTTTGCCTTGTCAAACTCTTCCCCATAAATGCCAATTCTATCAAGCGAATTGCAATCTATCATGATGCAAACATCGCTCTTAGAGATGTGTTTTGTATCTGTGTCAAAACTTATATTTAAAAATGTAAGGTCGCTTGGAATTTTGCCGTCGCAATAGGAAAAAACTTTCTTTCCCATTTTTTGAAGGGCAAGTTTAAGAGCATTCATAGACCCCAAAGCATCACCATCGGGACTAACGTGGCAAAATAGCGAAAAAATGTTGTTGTTCTTTATAATTTTAACGACTTCGTCTCTTGTGTTTTCCATCATATTTTGCTCCTTTTATTCGTCTTTTGTAGAGATTTGTTTAAGCAAACTATTTATGTGGTCGCTATACTCTAAAGAATGGTCTTCTACAAAATGAAGCTCAGGCATTGCTCTAAATTTCAATTTTTCCTTCAAAGATTTTTTTATAAACCCGCTTGCATTTTGAAGGGCGACAAGGGCCTCTACCTTATCTTTATCTCCATAAAAACTAAGATAAACCCTGGCATATTTTAGGTCAGGGCTCATCTCAACTTTTGAGACAGTAATCATCTCATTTTCTAGTCTTGGGTCGCTAAGTTCGTTGTCAATAATCTCGGCCAAGTTCTTTTTTATCAAAGAATTTGCCTTTTCTATTCTATTTGACATCTATTTCTCCTTTAAAACTCTTCTCCACCCAAAAAAATATTATAACAATAAAAATTTTTAAAAAATGTCTTTACAAAAATGTTTTTTCTAAAGCAAGTTTTACATAATTAAAAACCAAACAAAAGGCAATTAAAATTAGAATTCTAAAAATTCTTAAAATTATTTTAATTGACAATGTTTAACTAAAAAATTTGCTTATCTTGACAATTTTACATCGCAATTTGTTGCTTTACAATACATTCTATTGTGTCTCCTACGGCAACGTCGTTGAAGTTCTCAATCTTAATACCACATTCGTAACCGCTTGCCACTTCCTTCACGTCGTCTTTTTCGCGTTTCAAAGTTGCAATTTTGCCTTGGAAGACCACGTCTTTCCCACGATAAACCTTGACGAGCGAATTTCTTACAATCTTTCCGTCCAAGCAATAGCAACCAGCAATTGTGCCAACACTTGATATCTTGAACAACGCCCTAACTTCCGCATGCCCCACAACAATCTCTTCAAACTTTGGTGCCATCATAGATTTAGCAAGTTTTTCAATATCTTCTATTGCTTTATAAATAATGTCATATTCTCTTATCTCAACTTTGTTTTGTTTTGCAAAATTGGAGATTTTTGACAAAACTTTTGTATCAAAAGATATGATAATAGCATTGGAAACTTTTGCAAGTTGAATGTCGTTTTCGTTGATATTGCCCACACCGCAAGAAACAATCTCCGTCTTGACTTCTTCGTTGGAAATTGTAGACAAACTTTGACGCAACGCTTCGCAAGAGCCTTGGTTATCCGCTTTGATAAGCAATGGCAACTTCTTTTTATCTTCTTGTGCAGGAGTTGACAAGAATTCGTCAAGACTATTTGCTGGACCATGCTCTATTTTCTCTTGTGCTTGTCTTATTTTTCTTTCTTCAATAACATTTTTGCTAAACTTTTCGTCTACCACTTGCATTGGGTCGCCCGCACTTGGCACACTATCAAAGCCCAAAATACTCACAGGTGTACTTGGACCTGCCTTTTTGATATTTCTACCTTTGTCGTCAATCAAAGCACGCACTTTGCCGAGTGCAAAGCCGGACATTATGTTGTCGCCAATTTTTAGAGTGCCGTTTAAGATAATTGCATTGGCGATAGGACCTTTGTTTTTATCTAGGCATGCTTCGATAATTGTGCCGACAGCCTTTCTATCCCTATTGCACTTGAGTTCTTGCATTTCAGCAACAAGCAAAATAGTCTCAAGAAGTTTGTCCACACCTTCGCCCGTAACAGACGAAACTGGGACAAATATTGTATCCCCGCCCCACTCTTCTGGCAAGACTTCATATTCGGTCAATTGTTGTTTTATTCTCTCCACATCAACGTTTTGCTTGTCTATCTTTGTAATAGCTACAATCATTGGTGCTTTTGCTTCTTTAATATGCTTTATAGCCTCGACAGTTTGTGGTTTTACACCATCGTCACCAGCAACGATAAGGACAGCCACGTCGGTTATCTCAGTGCCACGTTTACGCATGTTGATAAAGGCTTCATGCCCTGGGGTATCGATAAAAGTAATATCTTCCCCTTTCCAATTGATAGAATACGCACCAATAGCTTGCGTAATTCCACCCGCCTCGCGTGAGGTGACGTGCGTTTTCCTAATATAATCAAGTAGCGACGTTTTGCCATGGTCAACGTGCCCCACAATTGTGACAATAGGTGCACGTTTTTCATTGTTTGTGCCGTCGTCAATGATAGTGTTTTCCTTCAATTTTTCTTCAAAAGTCTTTTCAACCTTAAGTTCCAAAGTTACCCCCAACTCGCTAGCGACCATCTCTGCCGTTTCAAAATCAATATTGCTATTTATTGTAGCCATAACGCCCAAAATCATGAGTTGTTTCATAATTTCAGTGACAGGCTTGCCTATCTTTTCGCTCAAAATTTTGACCGTCAAGTTTGGTGTTGTGATAACAGCATTGGTGATAGGTGCACACACAACAGGGGCAACGTCCACTTTTTGCTTTTTAAGCCTAAGTTTACGTGTAACCATACGTTCTTCGATAGATTGCTCTTCGATAAGCCCACGACGTAAAAGCGACTTCTTGTTTATTCTTCTATCGTCGTCAGATTTCTCGTGAGTTTTCTTTTTATTGCCAAAAGTTCTCTCCACTTGTGCAAAAGCAGTCGTGGCGGACTCTAAGTTGCTAGATTTTCTAGGAATAATGCCCATGAGAGCCCTATTTTGCTTGTCTTGCTCGCCAAATTTTTGATAAGACTTGTTGTACGTGCCTTGCCCACCATTTTGTCTTGCAAAAGGCTTGTCAAAAGGCCTATTTTGCCCCGACCTAAAGCCACCTTGGTTGTTGGTGGAACGTTGACCGTTTTGCATAGAAGAATAACTCCCCGTCTTTTTTCTATCAAAATTGTTGTCTCGTCTATCATAATTCTCCCTTGAAAAACCATTGTTGTTGTATTTTGGAGTGTAAGGTTTTTGAGGGACATAAGGTTTTTGTGGCACAAAAGGCTTTTTAGGTTGAAGATTTTGAGTTTGTAAATTTTGAGATTGAAGATTTTGAGTTTGAATAGGCTCCTTTGGCTTTTCAGGTTGAGAACGCTCAATAGGAGCAGTCTCCACCTTTGGTTGCTCCTTAACCTTTTCTTCTTCTACAGGTTTTTCATTAGATTTCTTAAAAAGTTCGGCAAACGACTCGGTCTTGGCACCATCGTCAACTTGCGACTTAAGTTTTTCCAACCTAACCCTTTCTTGGTCAAGACGTTGCTCTTCGTGCAATTTTTCACGAAGAAGTTTGCCTAAAATTATAGCATCATTTCTAGTTTTGTTGACTTCACGAAAAAGATTGTGGATATGAGATTCCACAAAAAGTGCACGCAAGGCCTTAATATTGTTGATACTTTGTTTATCTTGTTTATTTTCTTCGCTCAAAAGTCTTTACTCCTATTTTATTTTCTACAAATTGACTCCAACTGTTGCAAGGTCTCTTGGTCAATTTCAACTTTTAACGCTCTAGAAAAAGCTTTTGTTTTGATTGCTTTTTTTAGGCACTCGTTTGCTTTACAAATATATGCACCACGCCCGTTTTTCTTGAAAGTTTCGTCTACGACAATTTTTTCTCCTTCTGAAACTAGTCTTACAAGAGAGGTTTTGTCCTTCATTTGTCTACAAGCGATGCACATACGTTGTGGCTTGCTTTTTTGCATTATATCATCTCCACAAAAATTATTCAATAGGGTTTAGCAAATCGTCATCAAAATTGTCATTTGCTGGAGAAGTTTCTTGAGAAAGGCTCTCGTCTTCTTGCTCGTCACCCTTCACATCTTTCTCCGTACTTTCTTGTTCAAAATGATTTTCAAACATCAAGCCCCCGTCGAGTTGTTTTGCTTCGGTCTCGCACCTTACATCTATCTTCCAGCCCGTAAGTCTACCAGCAAGTCGAACATTTTGCCCACCGCGACCGATAGCAAGAGAAAGTTTGTCGTCTGGGACAACCACTCTAACATGGTTGTTGCCTTCCAACGCATAAATCGTGGTGATTTTTGCAGGGCTCATGGCACGTGCAATGTATTCGTATGCGTTGTCCGAATACTCGACAATGTCAATCTTTTCGCCATTAAGTTCGTTTATAATCTCATTAATTCTCACACCCTTATTGCCCACACAAGCACCAATAACGTCAAGGTTTGGATTTGTGCCTTCCACAGCGATTTTTGTCCTAAAACCCGCTTCCCTTGCAATACTTTTTACGATAATTTCACCATTTTTTATCTCTGGCACTTCGAGTTCAAAAAGTTTTTTCACGAAAATATTACTGCTACGTGACACTTGAATAAAAGGCACTTTGTTGTCTTCCTTGATACTTTTGACAAAAACTTTTATTCTATCGCCCGTACAATAATTTTCGCCCGGAATTTGGTCGTTTTTGTGGAGCATGCCTTCCATACTGTTGCCCGGAATTTCCACATAAACAATGTCATTCTCCACACGCTTTACTTGGCAAGTGACAATTTCGTTTTGTCTATCGGCAATCTCTTTCATTGCGTTTTGGAACTCCGCTTCCTTTATCTTTTGCATAACGACTTGTCTTGCAATTTGGGCGGCAATTCTACCAAAATCTTTTGGCGTGACTTCTTCGCTTATCACGTCGCCTAACTCATACGACTTCTTTATTTTTTTTGCTTCTTCAAGCGAAATCTCTTTGTCTGGGTCGGTCACTTCTTCCACAACAGTCTTGTAACTATACACTTTTATTGTGTTTTTCTCAGGGCTAAGTTTGACACTCGCACTCTTTGCTTCGCCAAAATTCCTTTTATAAGCGGCTGTCAACGCGGACTCCAAAGCCTCTATAAAAAACTCCTTACTTATCCCCCTATCTTTTTCCAAATCGTCCAATGCTACAAAAAAATCTTTATTTACCATTTTTTTTCTCCTTATTTTTTTTCTTTTTTGTAAAAATTTTTTTAAATTTTTGTTTTAAATTTCTATTTTAAAATATTTTTCTAAAACTATAACAAAACTATTTTTCAATTTTTTTTAAAACTCAACATGCAATTTGCAACTTGCAATCATTTTTAGCTCAATAGAAATTGGCTTATTCTCTAGCAACAACTCTACTTTGCCGTCTGCTATATCAACTATCGTCGCGACAAATTCCTTTTTGTTGTCAAGTGCTTGAAAAAGTTTCATGTCGACAAGCTTGCCTTTGTTGTAGCGAAAATCTTTCTCCGTCTTTATCGGTCTATCTATTCCAAGAGATGACACGTTGAGATAGTACGGCACGTCGCCCGTTGGGTTTAGGTCGTCTAGCAGTGGGTCTACCATGCGATGCACCCTTTTGCAGTCGTCAAGAGTTATTGCTTCCCCCGACTTGTTTACGATAAAAAGCGTCAAGTTCATTCCATTTTGCTTTTTCGAATAATCCACGTCGTACAATTCGTACCCCAAAGCGTCTATCTTTTCCCCAAAAAACTCCGCCACAGTCGTTGCAATGTTTTTTTTCATAATTGCTCCTTGTTTGGTTTGTTGCAAAACCTTGTCCCTTTGTCAATTTTCAACGTTCTTATACTTTTTGTTGATAAAATTGCACTTTTACGACTCTCTCACTTGCACTTAAAATCGGTCGTCACAAAAGACCTAATCGGCACAACGTCTTGCCTTTGCTTTGTATTAAACAATTAAGAGCAGGCACTCACCTACTCTTAATGTCATAACTATCTAGCATTGATACTATATCACACATTTCCCGCCATTGCAAGCATTTTTTGCAAAATTATTGTAAAAAGTTGTTGATTTTAAGGTAAAATATAACTAGCAAAGTATATTTTTACCGTCCTTTGTAAGGGAAGGTAAAAATAGGTTGTAAAAAAATAGTCCTTTACAAAATTGGTTATAAAAATTATTACCCTATAAAATTGGTTTTTAAAAAATAACTTCATATAAAACTAGTTATAAAAAATTTAATTATTAAAAAATATTCCCCCTTACAAGGGGGAACGTCAACAAAACATAGGGCTCCCAAAAGTAGCAATGCAACGAAACTTTTGAGATAAAAGGAAAGCAAGCCCATAAGTCGAACGGTTGCGAATAGCAACCTGAGTTAAAGGGCTTGGCTTGAC
>CAVHMC010000045.1:0-8397 GCA_963636895.1 Oscillospiraceae bacterium
TTATATATCTTTTTTAATACTTTAATATTCTTATTCTAATTAGTATATTTTACTAAATCAATATTTTTTACTAAATTGCCATTGATTAATCATTATTTCGTTAAAACAATTGGTTTTTTGTTGGAAAAAGGTTACTCTTCCACAATTCCTTCCACGATTGTTGACAACTTATCTGCTTGCATGATTTCTATCTCTTGAGCGCAAGTTGCATCTTTGATGTCTCCTAGGCAAGACCTTACAAAATCAACATTTGGAGTTTCAATAATCACTTTTGAAAGTTTTGTTTTAAGGGATATTTTATTGTCTGTCTTGTACCCCCTTACACTTGACACAATATCACATACAAGGTTGCCATTTTTTATCAAATCTTTATCTTCATTTTCGCTTAAATTTTCAAAAGCCAATTTGTAAAGAGACACAACGCCCAATTTTTCCTTGTAAGTGTTTTGATAAATTTCTTCGCAAATGTGTGGAAGATAAATTCCAAACATTTTTAGCATCTCAAGTAAAACGTAGAAAATAGCATATTGTCCGCTTTCTTTTGCACCTTCTTCGTGTGGTGTTTCGTTGTAAAGACGGACCTTTACAAGTTCAATATAGTTATCACAAAAATCCCAAAAGAAACTTTCAAGTTCACTCATTGCAAGCCCTACTTCATACCCGTCAAGATAATTCAAGAACCTATTTTTCATGCTAGAAAATTTGGACATAAGCCATTTGTCTATTGGAAGCAAATTTGGTTTTTCACTTGGAGTGTAGTTTTCGATAAACAACCATGCAAATTTTGAAGCATTGTACAATTTGTTGACAAGACGTGCACCGAGTTTAAGTTTGTCTTCACTAAAAACAATATCTCTACCTAGTCCACCCGATGCCGACCAATATCTAACAACGTCAGCAGAATAATTTGCAATAAGTGTCTCTGGGCTCATCTTGGAGTTTGACTTTCTCTTTGACATCTTTTCCCCCGCATTTGCCATAATAAAGCCACTTATCATAACGTTGTTCCATGGGAGAAGATTTGAGTGATAGAAAGATTTTACAATTGTATAAAAGTCCCAAGTTCTAATAATATCGTGGGCATTAGGTCTCAAACTCATAGGCATCATCTTTTTGTAAAATTCGTCACTAACCTTCCATTTTGTGTTGATTTGTGGGGTTACGCTACTTGTTGCCCAAGTATCCAAAATGTCTTTTTCAGGGTCAAAATTGTATCCGCCACATTTTGGGCATGCATGCTTTGGAGAAGAAACAAGCGGGTTGATAGGCAAATCACTTTCGTCCGCTACAACCACAGCCCCGCAGTCCTTGCAATACCAAACTGGGAAGGGCACGCCAAAATATTTTTGTCTTGATATACACCAATCCATCATAAGATTTTCTACCCAATCGACATAACGAGATTTCATAAAACTTGGATACCAATTGACCTTATCGCCAAGTTCTAGCCACTTTTGCTTATTCTCCAACGTTTTTATAAACCATTGTTTTTTGAGTTTAATTTCCATTTCTGTTCCGCATCTTTCGTGAACAGAAACTTGGTGGACAATTGGGTCTTGCTTGATAAGCAGGTCGTTTTGCTTTAAGTCTTCAATTATTTGAGCTCTTGCTTCAAGAGTTTTAAGTCCAGCATATTTGCCAGCAAGTGTGGTCATGCGACCAAAGTCGTCAATAGCAACTTTTAGTTCGAGTTTGTATTTTTTGAACCATTGTGTATCCGTTTGGTCACCAAAAGTACAACACATAACGACCCCCGTACCTTTGTCCATATCCACCTTGTCATCTTGCAAAACAGGAACATAAAAATTATATAAAGGCACGCGAATTTGTTTTCCAAGCAAATATTTTCTCTTTTCGTCTTTTGGGTTTATAAAAATACAATCGCAAGCACACAAAAGTTCTGGACGAGTGGTTGCTATTTCAATATATTCGTCACTATCTTTTATGTAAAATTTAAGATAGTTGAATGTACTTTGTTTTTCGGCACTTTCGAGTTCACTTTGTGCAATGGCGGTTTGACATTTTGTGCACCAAAGAGCAGGTGCATTGTCGTAGTAAACTTTGCCCTTTTTGTATAAGTCAAGAAAAGATAGTTGACTTGTACGTTGACTTTCCTTACTTACTGTATGATAAAGGAGCGACCAGTCGGCACTGTTGCCTGTTGAAATAAAAAGATTTTTAAAGTCGTTTTCGTATTTTAAAGCGGTTTCTTCACACATTTTGCGGAATTCTTCTCTATCAACCGAATACGCCTTTATGCCTTTTTCTTTTTCTACCAAAAGTTCGGTTGGTAGCCCATTGTCGTCAAAACCAAATGGGTAAAAAACATTGTAACCACATGCCCTTTTGTATCTTGCTATAAATTCCGCTTGGTTGTAACTAAAAATATGCCCCATATGAATTTTTCCACTGACTGTAGGTGGTGGAGAGTCTATAGAAAAGACGGGTTTGTTGGACTTTTCGTCAAATTTGTAAATCTCGTTTTCTTGCCAAAAGTCTTGCCACTTTTTTTCTTTTGTTTTGTAATCATATCTATTTTCTAGCATTTTTTATTTCCCTTTTTATTTTATATTTTTTTGTTGTAAATTAAATTTTTTATTTATCCACAAAAGATTTATTACTAATCTTTTTATTAATTTTTTTGCGGATAACCACATAACTACTCTTATTATACACTTTAATTAATCAACAACTTGAATACTTTGTGTATAGAGTTTTTTTAGTTTAATTTATTTGCTTTTTTATAAATCACTTATTTTTAAGTTGTCTATGCAAATTCATTTATTTTTAAATTTATGTTTTTGAAAAAATATTTATTTTCTAATAAAGTCCAAGGTCACAGTCCCATAATGGCGAGAGTCATAAACTTTAGAAGAAAACTTATTTTCTTGTTTGTCTCGTGGGTGCTCCCACACGATAAGCCCGTTTTCTTTAAGGAGATTAAACTTCAATATCTTTTGAATTGCAATCTCCGCTAAATTGGAGTCGAAAGGCGGGTCGAGAAAAATTATATCAAAAGTGTTTTCGTCAAAAGTTTTCAAAGCGTCATAATAGTCCATGTTGTGCAAATAATAGTTGCTTGCTTTGAGTTTATCTAAAAATTTTTTGAGACTTTCAATATTTTTTTTGTTGTTATCTACAAAATGTGTCTCCTTCGCCCCACGACTCAAAGCTTCTATCCCAAGTGCCCCACTCCCACAAAAAAGGTCAAGAACGGTGGCATTTTCAACTTCAAATTGAATAATGTTAAACAAATTTTCTTTCACCCTATCTAGTGTCGGTTTTACGATTTCTTCCTTGGGTGAAGGGATAACTATCCCCCTATATTTTCCAGCAATAACTCTCATAAGAGTTATTTTAGTCGGTTTTATTCAATTTGTAAACAATTTTAACACTTTTAAATACAAAAGTGATACAACAAGTTTCATTTTTCATTTTTCTACTAGATTTATTGCCTTGTAAGGGACACAACAAGTTTCATTTATCACTGTTTTATTAAAATTATTTAGTTTTTTTGATTTTTTTTAAAAACAATTTTTATTTTTTCAATAATGCTAGGCTTTGATATTTTTCACACTATCAAAATCTAACAAAATAAAACTTTTAAGTTTTGCAATTTTGATGACATTTACTACGCTTTCAAAATTACTTGCACAAAAATGTGAAAAGATATAAAATAAATTCATGCAAATTTGCGGTAACGTTGAAGAAATTATTTATCGTAACGACGAAAACGGATACACCGTTCTTGTAGTGGAATACAAGGACGATTATTTGACGTGTGTTGGAAAGACCGCAAACATAAACATTGGCGAAGATGTGGAACTCACTGGCGAAATGGTAAAACACAGCAAGTTTGGCAAGCAATTTGCTTTTTCAAGTTTAAAGGTCGTTGAACCTAAAAGCATTGAAGGAATAAAGAAATATCTCGGCAGTGGGCTTATTTTTGGGGTGGGAGAAGTCACAGCGGAACGCATTGTGGCAAAATTCAAACTCGACACCTTGGACATTTTGGCATATTCGCCTATTAGGCTATCCGAAATAAAAGGCATCAGTCAAAAACGTGCCTTGCAAATTGGCGAAAGTTATTCAAAAGTAAAAGAGTCGCAAAACGCAATAATCTTTTTGCAACAATTTGGCATAACTCTCAACCTTGCCCTAAAAATTTACAATATTTACAAGGAAAAAACAATAAATATAGTTTCCGCCAACCCCTATAAACTTGTGGAAGACATAGACGGAGTGGGGTTTTTGTCTGCGGACAAAATTGCTCAAAATATGGGGATAAGCCCTACAAGCGATTTTCGTGTGCGGGCGGGAATTTTGCACCTTCTAAAAGATTCCAGCGAAAAGATGGGCAATACTTTTTTGCAAAGAGACGACCTTTTTGGTCAAGTGTTTGATTTGCTTAAAATTGACGACACGACTTTGCTCCCTATTTTTAATGGTGAAATAGAAAAACTTGAAATTGAAAGTGTTGTAAAAGTTTTTACCTTTCACGACAAAGAATGTCTTGCACTCAAGAGTTTTTATTACATGGAATCCACCATTGCAAGCAAACTTATTTTACTTGACATTAGCCAACTCGAAAAAAATATCGATGTTGAGACTGAAATAAAAGAATACGAAAGAATTAACAAAATAGAACTTCACGAGACGCAAAAGGACGCTGTAAGACAAGCCGTAAAGGGCAAGGTTACCGTCATTACAGGTGGACCCGGCACAGGAAAAACGACAATTATTAAGGCAATTTTGCAAGCGTGTAGCAATTACACAACTAAAATTTTTCTTTTAGCACCCACAGGACGTGCTAGCAAACGTATGAGCGAGGCTTGTGGATACGAAGCAAGCACCATTCATAGAGCACTAGAAGTCACTTACAAAGAAGGCGACTCCCCAAGATTTAAATATAACGAAAAGAACAAACTCAATGCAGACGTCGTGATAGTCGACGAGATGTCCATGGTCGACGTCAGTTTGTTTTATTCGCTTGTGAGAGCACTCCCAAACACCTGTCAACTTGTGCTTGTAGGCGACAAAGACCAATTGCCAAGCGTAGGTGCGGGCAATGTCCTAAAAGACATCATAGATAGTGGTGTGATAAATTGCGTCAAGTTGTCCCATATCTATAGGCAAGACGACAAAAGTCTCATCGTCACCAACGCACACTTAATAAATACAGGCAAAATGCCAGACATAAGCAACCATTCCAACGATTTTTTTTATGAAAACAAACTCTCGGGCGAAGAAATGTTTGATTGCGTTATAAAACTTGTCACCGAGCGTCTTCCCGCTTTTCAAAAGTGCGACCCAATGGACGTCCAAGTGCTGTGTGCTATGAAGTCGGGGCAATGCGGGGTGGAAAATTTGAATAGAAAATTGCAAGAGATTATCAACCCGCCAGCCTTTAAAAAACAAGAAATAAATTTTGAAAGTAGAACCCTTCGCGAAGGAGACAAGGTTATGCAAGTGATAAACAACTATGACCTTGAGTGGCACAAAACGCTAAAAAACGGAATGGTGGAAAAAAGCAAGGGTGTTTTCAACGGCGACATGGGCAAAATTATCAAAATTGACTATCAAAATGGCGAAACAGTGGTTGCCTTTGACGACGATAGGGTTGCGACTTATTCTAGAACGGAAGTGGGCGAACTTTTTGTGTGCTATGCAACAACCATTCACAAAAGTCAAGGTAGCGAGTTCGACACCGTCGTCATACCAATTGTCAGCGGTTCGCCACAAATTGTCACGAGAAATTTACTTTACACAGCAGTTACGCGAGCAAAAAAGTTGGTGGTTTTGGTGGGCGAGAAAAAGAACATTGCTCGAATGATTTACAACAATTACACCACCAAACGTAACAGTATGCTTTGCGAACTTATCAAACTTCAAAAAGCCAAGTCGGAGGACATTTATGGCTGAAATCGACGACCTTTTTGGAGAAGAATTTGTGTGTTCCCTTTGCGAAGAAGAAGTTATAGATGGCGGGACGTGTCACTTGTGCGATAGTTGCTACAACAAATTGGAATTTATCACTCGTGCTTGCGAAAAATGTGGCGACAGCGTGGGCAGTTTTGATAGATTTTGCCTAAATTGCAAGGAAAATCACAAAGACTTCAACTACTGCGTGTGTGTCGCAAAACTAAAAGATGCGGGCAAAGACTTGATTTACAAATTAAAATACGGCAAACAGCCTTTTGTCGCAAATGCAATTGCTCAACTTATGGCAGAAAAATTTAGAAAAGACGTAAAAGACGATTTTGACTATGTAACATACGTTCCAATTACTCGTGCAAAAATGAAAGAACGCGGTTTTTGCCAAACGGAACTTATCGCAAAAAAATTGGCAAAAGATTTGGGCTTTACACTAAAAGAAAACTTGATTTTAAGAGTTAAAGATAACAAGGAACAAACCGAACTCAATAGAGCAGAACGCAAGAAAAATCTCGAAGACGCGTTTGTAATCGACGACTCTATCGACTTAACAGGCAAAAGTGTGCTTGTCGTAGACGACGTCTACACCACAGGTGCCACCATGCAAGAAATGAACAAACTCCTAAGAAGCAAAGGCGCTTCTATCGTCTGTGGAATAATGTTCTGCCACTCATGATTAGTAAAAAAATTACATAACTAGCATTGAGCGAAAGCCAATTGTGTCTTCGCCGGAAGTATAAAGACATAGATATGCATCAATATACTCTAAAAGACTTGTAGAAAAGAGCCCCTTGCTAAAACTATATAACGAATTAATAGCATAAATATTACCACCGCGGAGGACTCCCCATACCAAACTACTATTTGAAGCAGAACCACATCCACAATGAACGTCACACAACCCATAATTGGAGTTGCCTGAATAAGATGAGTTTGAAGAACCACAAGGCAAACCTACAAGTGATTCATAAACACTTGTAGTCCCTGTCGAGACGCCATTATATAAATAATAGCCATATGATGAACCTGCTTCATAAGATAGCTTTACATATCCTGAACTTGATGAAGTTATTGAATATGGCGATTTTGACATTATCCAGTTTGAACCATCATAGTCATCAAAATTAATATAAAAACTGGCTTCTCTCTTGTAATGATTATACGTTTCAGCCTGCCCAAATATCCACTCCCACACATTGCCCCATAGGTTGCACATACCTAGACAAAATACACCGGTGTATTTGTCTGTGCCTACAAAACCATCAAGGAGAACTCGCTTTGTAGTCTTTGTTCCGTCATTTATGTTTTTGACAAGGAATTGTGTTGCATACAAGCCTGCTGGGTCAGTTGAGTTAACTATGTCTATGTTGTTGGTTGTATTATTGATATGGGTGTTTTGATAATCTGTTTGGTCGTAGCCATAGGTTAGTGATGAAGAATAGGTTGTCACCGTTCCGCCACCTTTCTCGACTGCATAACAATAATAAGATGTTACCTCCTCGTTACACGTACAACCATACCCCACTTGTGTTTGGGAGTTGTTGTTGGCGTATTTGATGAGATACAATATATTTATTACGTCTCTTTTCCAGTTCTCTCCTTGGCAACTCACTGCAGACTTGTAGCCTTTGCCATAGATAGCACTTGCTTTCCATTTGGTCGTTAGGTTGTCCATCCAACTTTGCATTTGGGCTTGCGATGCACCTTTACTCGATATACTTGCACTATCGGTTATTTTATTACTAGAAACTGCATAAGAGATACTGCCACTCGTCAAAGGTCCTGCACCGTTGGTTGGGATAAAGGAACGTGGGTAGTTTCTCGTTTTACTATCCGCACCTATCATTCTTGCTTCAAAGGTGGCGACAAAAAACTCGTTTATCTTCACTGCTCCTGTAAACGATTTGTTTGAAACCGACAAGTACTGCTTGCTACTTGAAATATATCTCCTAATATACATAGTTGGGAATTTAGTGTAGCAATCTACTTCGGCAAAAGTTTCGCCAGCAGTGAGAGTTCGACCACTTGCAAGTTTTGTACCTGCTGGCAAAGTCACAGACCTGCCAAACCACTCAAAGGGGTAACTTGGGTCACTGAGGTAGCCCAACACTTCCCCAGTCGCAACGTCTATGTTGGCTATATCTATATCCTTGTACACTGGTGCGTTCATGTATGTATCCGCACCATAGAGAGAACTAGCAATATTTCCAAAAGAATCTTTGTTTTCTAGAATTGATGTCAAGTCGGACATAGCGGTTTTGTTAATCTTTGTTGCACCTGCGGTGTACTTGGTGTTGTCTCCCGACTTGGTCCAACTTGGGTCGGTTTGATTTATTGTTTGATAGACTGTAAGTATCTCTTGTGGCTCGTAATACCAAAAGGCTACCGAACTATCAAGCAAATGTTGCCCCGCACAATAAATCACCACCGACGACAAAACTATCATCGAAAACGATAAAAACA
>CAVHMC010000046.1:0-8247 GCA_963636895.1 Oscillospiraceae bacterium
GCGATAATTTTAAAATTTTTGACAACAAAAAAAAGGAACTTTGCGTTCAATTTGCATCGCTCCTATTTTTGTAATTTTCTATGTGCTACCTTATCGAAAATTGAGCCCGAGTGTTTGCGCGTAAGCATAGACTGATGATTATTCAATTTGAAGACGCAAAGCAAGGTCTTGTAGAGTAGCAATAGTACATATTCTGAAATTGTTTTAAAATTTACAACCTATAAGTTCCTACTATCATGTCTTGGCAAACACATATCAAGCGTTTTTGCCCTTGGCTACAATAGCGCATCAAAATAGGTTACAATTCCAACTCTTTTTCAAGCTCTTTATCTTTTTCTAAATTTTCAAGATTCTTATTGTTTTCAAGATTTTTATCGCTTTCCACGATTTTGCCGTCTTTTGATTTAAAAAACTTGTCCTTAATTTTTTCTAAAAGATTTCTTCTATTCAAATTGTCGCTTTGTATGTCGCTTGCATTTTCTTTTGAAGGAGCGTCACTTGTGTGTTCAGGTTCTAGGTTTTCTGACTCATCTTCGCCAAAAATGTCGTTTTTCTTCATATCTTTTTTAAAGTCCACTTTCTCCATTAGGTCAAAATTGCCGCCGAACTCCGCTTCCAAGTCTCTTCCATAATGCACATTGATATCCTTGTCCATATACAAATAGTACCTATTCCTTATTTTTTCCAGCGGGATATATTTAATGCCGACTTCATTTCTACTCACATAATTGCTTAACCTTGTGTACTCGTCAATAGTCAACCCTTCGACGAATTTTGTTTTTAATCTCTCTTTCATTTGTATTTTGCTAATATCCGAATACAACTTGTCAAAATAATTGTTGACATTATATTGATTTTCCACATCAAAAAATATTCCAAAATTATGATTTGTTGATTCTGGCAAAAATTCTTTGAAAGTTTGCTGTGCCTTTTCAAGGGTTCTAAAGTTTTTTAACGTCCTTTTTTTAACAGCATTAAAGCCAATTTCGTCAAAATGGCTTTGTATTGAAAGGCACCAATTCATTTTTGCAAAATTATACTCATGGGCTTGCTCATTGGTCAAATATTTTCTCTCAAACAGCTTGTCCATCATGTTATAGGCAAAAAGGTTCGCAGAGACCTCTCCCAAGTTGACAGCATATGCTTTGTTCTTGGTGTATTGTCTTTCTTGCTCTTTCCACATTTTTTCATATTTTAGTCTTCTCTTTTCGTATTTCTTTTTACGTTTTTGCTCTCTATTTTCAAACCAATTTTCCAAAAAATTTCCCTTTTGAGCCTTATTTGTCTTTTGTTCCTTTGAAAGTTCCTTTCGCGCTTTTTCTTTTTCCTTCAACTTTTGATTGCGAAGTTGCTCTCTGTCTTTTAGTCTTTTTTTACGTTCTTTTTCTTTTTTATCGAGTTCCTTTTTTACATAGGAAAAGTTTGCAAGATTCATTATCTCATTGGCATTTTCGATAACGCAAGAATTGTCATAAGGAAGATTGTTGCGCATTCTCTCCAATTGTTGAAATTGATAGGAGTGGTAGGTCTCGTGCAAAATATAGAACAAATATGCATAGCCATATGCAATATGTTTTCTTGGTTGCTTGAAAATGTTTATCCCGTTTTTTGAGACATAACAATCCATTTGAGTTCGTTCAAAGTTAAATAATTTGTGCTTAAACTTAACCACACTAGGCTTTATTTTTAATTTTTTAGCGATTTTTTGGTTAACTTCGCTACAAAGTGCAACAATGTCTTCCTTAGGCAATCTAAAAAAATCTGGGCTATCAAATTGCTTTACGACATCTCTAAAGGTCCAATCTTTATACTTTGTTGGTTCAACTTCAGAACATTCGTAAACATCTGCAAATATGCTATTATACACACTTAAAAGAGCAACAAAATTTTGCTTATTTTCTTCATCTTCCAAAAGTTCTTCAAGTTCGTTTGCAAGCGCTTCTTGTCTTGCCTTTTCTGCCAATTTCCCAGCTTCTTCCGCTTGTTTTATTGCTTCTTTGGCTCTCTCTCTTGCTTCTAAATCTTGGATATTCTCGTCTTCCCCGTCTGCTTTTATAAAGACCAACTTGCCGTCTTCATTTTTGCCCGCAAAAAGCAAATTGTTGTCTATTATCAATTTTTGGACGTCATAAGGTAAAGACACATCTAAAAGATTGTTGTCCACCGCTTCAACCTTCCCTTGCAAATTTGACAATTTGTCATCTTCTTTTGTCATAACACTTACTCCTCTCTTTTTCTTTGATTATACCAAAGCGCAACTCACTTTTCAAGACCCAAAATTTTTAAAATGTTTTTTTAAAAAACTACTTAAATTTAATTTGAAAAACATTTAATATTAATTTTAAGAACACATTTTATGTTAAATCAAAAAAACAACACCTTTAATGTTGTTTTAAGAAGATATAAAAACACACTTTTAATCGAATGGCTTTAAAATTAATAAAAAAATTTTGTACTTACTTTACATATTTCAAAATTTTCTTCTATTGGTCTAAAAAAGTTGACCTTTAATACAAGGCACACTTCGCCGACTTAAATAATGCAACGTCAAAAATCTAAATCGTTTTTCTAATTTTTAAGCTTTTCTAGAAAAATTCTACGAATATTACAAATTTGGTGGCTTTTTAATATAATGAATTGTGGAGTTAACAAAATTATGAATGAAGAAATAATTTGCAAGTGCCCGCTAGGAGACGACAGTTGCGAATGTCGCGAAATGAATGGCGAAGGTGCCATCTCGACATCGACGGGGTCGCTTGAAATCAATGGAGATAATTTCAAAAAGGACGAGTCGATGATGGGGCCAACGGGCCCAAAGGGCGAAATGGGTCCCACTGGTCCACAAGGCGAAGCGGGACCAAAAGGCGACTGTGGAGTGCAAGGCGAAAGGGGCGAAACGGGGCCTACGGGTTGCACAGGACCTAAGGGCGAGCGTGGCGAAGACGCAGTAGTATTCGCAGGCACGACGACTTTGGTGGGAGAAGATGAGCCCGCACAAGTAAAAAATAGGTATGAAGGGCACACACATTATTTTGATTTTGAAATACCGCAAGGTAAAAAGGGCGAAAAGGGCGACGTAGGGCCACAAGGAATACAAGGAAACGTTGGGCCCACAGGTCCAAAGGGAGAAACGGGTCCACAAGGCGAAAAGGGCGACATGCCACTGCTTATGGCGGGAATAACAAAACAAGTGAGTGAAACAGAACCAGCCAAAGTAGACGATAGGTACGAAGGAGACGTGCATTTTTTTGACTTTACCATTCCACAAGGAAAGCATGGCGAAAAGGGGGACGTAGGTCCACAAGGAATACAAGGAAACGTCGGTCCAACAGGTCCTAAGGGCGAAACGGGTCCACAAGGGGTTCAAGGCGACGTAGGGCCACAAGGAATACAAGGAAACGTTGGTCCTACAGGTCCTAAGGGCGAAACAGGTCCACAAGGGGTTCAAGGCGACGTAGGTCCACAAGGGATACAAGGCGAAAAAGGTCCCACCGGTCCTAAAGGAGAAACGGGTCCACAAGGGGTTCAAGGCGACGTTGGTCCACAAGGGATACAAGGAAGCGTCGGTCCCACAGGGCCAAAGGGCGAAACGGGTCCACAAGGGGCAATTGGTCCCACCGGTCCACAAGGAATAAAGGGAGAGACGGGCGAGAAAGGCGAAACAGGTCCCACAGGGCCCCAAGGCGAGACTGGACCACGTGGTTTGCCGGGCGAAATCGGCCGAGCGGAAGGGATTTCTATCGACGGAGCAGAGACGGTGGAAAGCAACGAAGAAGCGCAAGTATTGGACGATTTTGAGCTAAATATCCACCATTTAACTTTCTACATTCCACGTGGCAAGCAAGGTGTTCAAGGCGAAAAGGGCGACACCCCCACTATCAAAGCGGGAACGACCACTCAAGTGGCGGAGACAGAGACGGCAAAAGTAGTGGATAGGTACGAAAACGACGTGCATTTTCTCGATTTTTCTATCCCACAAGGCAAAACGGGTGCAAAAGGGGACCGAGGCCCGCAAGGGATACAAGGTCAACAAGGGGAAACGGGGCCAAAAGGTTCTACCAACAACATAAATGCAACAATTTACAACTCTATCAATCAAGACATTTCTAGCGGTCGACCTATAAAAATGGACGAAGTTTTGACCAACAACGGAATGAGTATCAACGATAGTTCAATAACAATTCCCGAAAATGGCACCTATCTCATAAGTTTTTCGATAAACAATGGCACCACCGCCACTGCGGGCGACTGCATTGGAGTGTACAACAACAGCGCCTTGTTGCAAGGCTCCAAGCGACCGCTCACCACAAGCACAAATGTAAGCGGAACGATAGTTGCAACTCTCAAAGCCAACGACACAATTACACTAGTCCCCGTTCTTTACACAAATAGGACTCTCACGTCGTCGGGGGCACCAAGTGCGATGCTCACAGTAGCTCAAATAGCAAATTAAAGGCAAAAATTTTTATTCCTACAATTTTTAAAATTAGAATAACTCTATATATTTTGCAAAAAATATAGGTATGATTTTAAAAACAATATTGAGTTCCCTTTATTCGTACGTTGTGCTTTTTGCAATTGCAAAGTTGCTGGGCAAAAAGCAAGTGGCACAATTGACGGTGGTAGATTATGTCGTGGGGATAACCATTGGCAACATAGCGGGGCAATGGTGCTTGGACTACAATGAGCCTTGGTACTTGTATGCGATAAGCATGTCGATTTTTCTATTAATTTCGCTATTTGTGGGCTGGCTGGAAAGGAAAAACCCTTTCAAAAAGTTGTTAAAAGGCAAGCAAATTGAGTTGATATGCGACGGAAAAATTAGATACAACAACCTAAAAAAATCAAAACTTGACGTAAACGACCTATTGGGCTTGTGTAGAGCAAAAGGCTATTTTGATTTAGAAAAAATTTCTTATGTCTTTTTGGAAAACAATGGCGATGTAAGCGTACTTCCAAAAGAGCAATATGCGAGTGCGACAAAAGGTGACCTAAACAAAAATTTTAGCCACGACACAACCCCCGCCAAGTATTTGATAATTGACGGGAGCATTGACAAGACAACGTTGCAATCTCTAAACAAAGATAATGATTGGCTATTTAAAATATGCAAGATTGAGAGTAAAAAAGAGTTGAAAAATATAATTTTGGCGGAATACTTGGGCGAAGATAAGGCCTGCATACATTGGAAAAACAAAAAGTCGTAAAATTTACGAAAAATTGGGCTATAAAATCTTTTTTTTATGTGTAATTTTAATTTTTTATATAAAAACAAAAAGCTATAAGCATACACTTATAGCTCTTCGTTAGATTTGTATTTTATTAGATTTGTATTTTTTTATTTGTGATAAATAAATTAAACATATAGCATAACCAACAAGTCATTATCTATAGTATAACCGAAAGATTGCGTTTGACCCTTTACAGTCACGACCACTCTATCTTCTAGTTCTTCCCATTCCCCTGTTGCAACGATAGCAGTTTTCTCGGTTTTCTTCTTATCTGCGCCTTGTTCCTCATATACAGTTTCAAGATAAGCAACGTTCTTCCCGTCAACAACATTGAAATAAATTTCGCCAAGAATAGAAGTACCTTGATATTTTTTTGTACCTTTCTTCTCGACAGAAAGTGTATTGGTTGTTTTACCGTCTTTTGTGGTGGTTGTAACCTTGAAGGTTGTGCCCAAAACTTCAAGTGTGCCAGTACCCACTTTGCATGGATAAATCAAGACATCATCACCATTTTGCACATCACAATAAGACTTGCCATTTTGAGTGTAGACTTTATATGTTGTGCCATCAGCCAAGGTATAAACTGTGCCTGCTTTTGCTGTTGCATCTGCATCGGTCGAAACAATTCCACTTGCACTTGTAAGCAAAGTTAAAATGTTGTCAGCGCCAATTTTGCCAATCACATTTAGTCCACCTGCACTAACAATCAAAAGCGATGTGCTGTCATTTATTTTGTCAATGGAGCATTGTATAGTGCCGTTCAAGCCATTAAATAAGCCTGTGCTTGATTCGTTGCCCGAAACTGTAGCATAATTTCCCTTTACATTAAGAGTAATAGTCTTTCCACCTGTAGTATATGTATATTGTGTCACACCATTCCCGTCAGCTGGAGCTGGTATTTCGTAAGGTTCAAGTTTTTTGTCCGAAGTAACTTTTGCAATATAACCGCCACCAAAAGAGATAATACTATTGCCCAAGTTGGTATATGGCACTTTTATTGCACTTGTACCAACATAATGGTCATCAAGAACAGTCATATCTTTTGCCTTCACTGCTGTTGCGGAGGTATCTTGGTTATCAACATAATATTCTTTACAAGATTTGTCTCCGCAAGATATTTGATACCTTGTTGTAGAAGTTTGTGAGCCTCCAGTCCCAGTTGTAGTTATTTTAGTTGTAATGTTTGGAGCATGCACAGTAATGAAATCGCCTGAAATCTTGTATCCGCAATCTGCACACTCTTTGTGTTGCCAACCATGACTATTAGGCCCTGCTCCCACACCTGTAATGTACCTTGTCTCGTGATTTTCTACTCCTACTTTTTCGTTGCAGTCCTTTTCACTGCAAACGTGCCAGTGGTTGTTGGAGTCCATCGTCCACTCTGCACTTGCCTTATGATCGTGTGAGCAACCTGCAAGACCAAACGCTGTTGGTATTATAAGACCTGCTCCCAAGATGCCTAATGCTGTTTTTTTCTTCATTCTTATTCCTTCCTTTTTCTTATTTTTGAACAAAAATATTTTTCTTTGTCCAAATTGTATATGCAGTATAAACTAAAAAAATTCACATGTCAACAAAAAAATACATATTTTTACAAAATTTTTTTTATTTTACCTACAAATATGTATGTATTTTTTGTTTTTGTAGTTTTTGACACCCCCTTTGCCCTTCTAAAAAAGTCCTTTGGATAAGTATGCAACATATATATAAATTTGTTTCTATTGCAATCTCATATCCGCAGGTTTAATTATTCAAAAAATATAAAATAATTGTGTAAGGAGAAGGAATAATGACACTAAAGGAAATACTCGAAAGAGAAAGCTTTTTGAGAACAAGAGCAAACCTTTCCGCACGAGAACTTAGTTTGAGAATTGGAAAAAACGAGAACTATATCAATAGATTGGAATATCGAAAAGACTCCGAGCCGTCGATTTTGGTTTTTCAAGATATTGCGGAAGCGTGCGGGTCGAGTTTGGAAGAGATGTTTTATTATGATATAACCCAATATAGACTTGACATGGAGATAATAAAAGGCCTAAAACGTTGCAACGAAAAGAAAAAGCAAGCAATTATCGACATAATCAACAACTAAAACACCCTAAAATAAATTAATCTTTACAAAATCTTGGCAATTCTATTGACAAATTTTGACTAAAGTCTATACTTATTTGTGTAAAAACATTTTACACAAGTTTTTGTGTGCGATTTGGGAAGAAGTTTTATAAGCACAAATAAAAGGTCTTGTTGAACTCTTTACATAAACAACTTAAACAAAATCTTGAAACATGCAAACAAAACTCAACTTGCTAAAGTGACCGACTAGGGGAAGATTGCGGGAGAACCGTTTTGCTTATTGATTTTGTAAATTCTCATTCAAAAAATATTATACACACCGTTGGTTCAGCTAAATAGCGTATCTCGCTACGGAGTGATAGTTTGTGGATATGAGTAAATCTCAACCAAAAAATGTAAAAATTTTTTGTTGTGGGGGTTGAGTTCCCCGAGCAAAGAAAACACTTCTCAAAAACTCATTATCAACGCTTGCTTTTATACACAAAAAAGTGTTAAAATGTTAATAACAATGTATATGCGATCATAGCGCAATTGGATAGAGCGTCACGCTACGGACGTGAAGGTTTGGGGTTCGAGTCCCTATGGTCGCACCAAAAAAAGAGAGCCCCTTGGCTCTTTTTTTTTAGTGGGAAGCATAGGGGTTCGAACGGAGCGTAAAGGAGACGTGATGGTATCACGTCTCTAGCGAGTGGCGTGATAGCCTAGTAGTAAAACTAAAGAATAAAAAACAACTAAATAGAACAAATAAGTTATTCGAAGATATGAAACTATGGCGGAGCGAGTCCCTATGGTCGCACCAAGATAGAAAGCGTAAGCCCAACCACGAAAGTGGTAGGCTTTTTTCATTTAATAATCTATATGATGAAAAAAGGTTAACGGGACTCGAACGGAGCGTAAAGGAGACGTGATAGTATCACGTCTCTAGCGAGTGGCGTGATAGCCT
>CAVHMC010000047.1:0-8232 GCA_963636895.1 Oscillospiraceae bacterium
AAGGTGTCACGCAGTGACGGAAGGGTAGTTAAACCATTTTACAACCCCCCAGTCCTAACGGACAGCCCCCCTTACTATGGGGGCTAAAATGGGGTAACTTACAATGGACGGTAAAAAAATTTAATAAAAAAAAGGAGTGTTTAAAATTATGTCAATAAAGGGGAGATTGAAATTTTCGGCGTTTTGCATGTTTTTATCGTTTTCGATGATAGTTTTGTCGTCGGTGGTGATTTATTGTGCGGGGCAACATTTGCTCGATAGTTCAATGGTCTTTTGGTTTGAAAGTCCAGCGGTTTTGACAGTCTCACAACCTATCAACCAGACTGACCCAAGTTGGACAAAAATTGGCAAAAATGCTGATTACACCGCAGGTGCGACAAAGATTAACAAAACCGCGATGTCCGACTTGACATCTATTCTTGATAACAAGGACTCTTTTGGAAATATTGCGAGCTCACTTTATGGTGCAGACACGTATATGAACGCCCCTGTCTACAAGGATATAGACATTGCAAATGTCGACGTTGCGACAGGCGAGATTTTGGGCTATCTCAGTGACCCAAGTTACCCCTTTGAGTGGTTTGGCAGGTCGGTTACTTTGCCAGCAGGCACAACTCTTGCTAGTGGACGTATGTTGACAAGTAGCACAACTTTTTCGGAAGTCGACTGTTATACCAAATTCCCAACCATGTACATTAGACGATATATTTCAAATAGTGTGCAATATTTGTCCGTTTCAAACAAAACCTTTGACGGTGCAGTCAAGATAAACGAGTTTTTTGTAGCAACCTTTGAAGCACGAATGATAGGTGCGGATAACCAAACGAGAGACTACCCACGTTCCTTTATCCCAACCAACGGTGCAGGACCCTTGACGAGTGGTAGTATATCTTATGCAGTTTCTAATTATGGCATAACGGACAGTGCAGGTATATCAAGTACAAGTACAACTCAAGCAAATATGCAAAAGTGGATGGACAATCTAACAAAAAGATGGAAAGAGAGTGGTTTTGATAGTTCCACCTACAAGTCGGCAGTGAGTTGCCAAGGAGAAAACTGGAAAAGAGACATAATAAATATACTTTATCTCATCAAATACGCCAACAACAACTCTCAGACACAAGTGGGGTATGGCGCAAGTTACAATTATTCTCTATCTTCAGTATCGTCATATTATCAAGCGGAGAAAGCCGGCGGTACAGTGACGACGATGGCGTCGTCGGCACTGACCTATGGCTACAACCAAACTTCTTACCAAAACACACACAAGGGTGCAGGCATAGACTATGTCAACTCTACTGATCCAGCAGGCCTATATGCAACTCAATTCCTTGTTAAAAACATAAATGATGGAACAAAGACAACAAAGCGAGTTCTCCTTGATGGTTTTGTAGGCACAGACAAATACACAGGTGTATTTTGTCTAGGCATGTGCAATTTGTGGGGGAATGTATGGGAGTGGACGTTTGGAGAAACAGCGATATATGATAGCACAACAAAGACCAAAAACGTCTATATCAACTTCAATGACTATGACGGTAGCAATTGGATAATGTCCAACACCCCAAGCAGTGTAACTTCAAGTTCACAGTATGTGAAGTTGAGTTACAACTTGTCAACATCGAGCGGATACGCTCGATACTACGACGTATCAACAGGTTCTAATAGTTCGTACGAATCTATAGTAGGACTTCCATCAACTAGTACGTCAACCGCTTCATCTACAACAGGTATGTGCGATTATTACTATGGTGGTGGCACTTCAACTATCTCCGTGTATGGGGTTCGCCGGGGCGGTTATGGTGTTAATTATTATGATCGTGCCGGTCTCTTCTATGTCGATGCCAGCGATTCTGTGACTTATACCAGCGGCAATATCGGCTTTCGCACTTCCCTAATTTTCCCGCAAAGCTAGGGGGCTGGGGGATGCAATCCCCCGGGGCCTTGTAGGGAGATTTTCGTGCAGGCTACCACGCCTGCAAAAAGACGAAAATTCCCAAAAGGCATTATATCTATTTACGACCTATTTATACCGTCCCTTGTGAGGGAAGGTGTCACGCAGTGACGGAAGGGTAGTTGAACTATTTTGCTACCCCCACCCCGCTAACGCGGTACTCCCCCTCACAAGGGGGAGTATGTTTACAACCCCCCAGTCCACGTCAAGCCAAGCCCTTTAACTCAGGTTGCTATTCGCAACCGTTCGACTTATGGGCAGGCTTTCCTTTTATCCCAAAAGTTTCACATACGTTGCTACTTTTGGGAGCCCTATATTTTGTTGACGTTCCCCCTTGTAAGGGGGAGTATTTTTTACAACCCCCAGTCCTAACGGCCAGCCCCCCTTACTATGGGGGCTATTCTTTTATAAATTACTACTTTCATATACAAAGGACGGTACATAATAGGCGGTCGAGTGGAAGATAGCGCCCGTCCTGAAAGGGTGTGGGGGCTAATTTTTATATGTCTTGATACCCCCTTACAATGAGAGCTAATTGATAGGTTTGTGAAAAAAAACATACTACTCTTGTTGCTATTATTACTCTCGGTCGCCGGTGTAGTTTTAAAGAATTTATTGTAAGTTTTCTAAAAAATTTTTACTTGTTGCAACCTGTTTAAAAATTTTTTTAAAGATTTTTACTTGTTACAATTTTTTTAAAAACTTCTCTATAAAAAATTTTAATTATTACAACCTTTTTAAAAACTTCTCTAAAATGATTTTTAATTGTTACAACTTGTTTGAAAACTTCTCTAAAATGATTTTTAATTGTTACAACCTTTTCGAGAACTTTTTTAAAAATTTGACTAGAAAAAAAATTTTTATTAAAATAAGACAAAAGGAAACAAGGAAATGAGCACACCACACATAGATGCAAATTTGGGCGAGATAGCAAAGACGGTTATTATGCCGGGCGACCCGCTTAGAGCAAAAAAAATGGCAAAAAGTCTAGACAAGGCAAGGCTTGTGAGCAAGGCAAGAAACAATTTTTGCTACACAGGCACATATAAAGGTGTAAAATTGTCCATTATGTCAAGCGGAATGGGCTCGGGGTCGATGGGGATATATTCACACGAACTTTTTGAAACCTACAACGTACAAAACATTATCCGCGTAGGCACGATAGGCTCTCTAAACCCAAACATCAAAATCGGAGATGTGATTGTGGGCGAGAAAATTGACTCCGACTCAAATTACGGGGACATTTTGGTTGAAAACAAGACGCAAATGAGCTGTTCTCCAAAGATTTTGTCACATATAACTAGTATTGCAAAAGAAAAAAATGCAAAAGTGGCGTTGGGGAAAATTTTTTCTACCGACACCTTTTATGCAAAAAGTGGCGTAAACGACGAATTGTCGCGAAAAGGCTTTCTTGGTGTTGAGATGGAATGTTCCGCCTTGTACAAAAACGCGATAGATTTTGGCCGTCATGCAATATGTCTTTGCACTGTGACAGACGAGCTTCTATCAGGCAAAAGGGCATCGAGTCGGGAAAGGCAAAACAATTTTTCTCAAGTTTTTTCTCTCGCTCTCGACGTCGCGATTACGTTGTAAAGAATTACACAACTGAAATATTCTTAACTTAAATTAACCTAATTCTAAACCAACACTTTTGTAAACCCATTACAATAGACAAATTTTGTTTGTTTAAAAAGTCAAAAAGGTCCAATAGACTATTTTATTAAAAATTTTATTTATGCAATAAAAAACAAAGCTTTTATTTAACAAATTTTAAAACTAATGTAAAAGGAATATTGCACTTAATTGAGGTGAATCTCCTAAACTTTTGGGGCTCACTCCATATTTTGCCTTGTTTCTTTTTTTCATTTTGCTAGTTTCAAAAGTGTTAGCCCTTAGTCAATGATTTTTGAAACTAATGTAAAAGGAACATTGCACTTAATTGAAGTGGATCTCCTAAAGTTGTCTATGTCTAACTTTTGGGGTTTACTCCATATTTTGCCTTGTTTCATTTTTTCATTTTGCTAGTTTCAAAAGCACTAACCCCTTTGCTTTATTTTTTTTGTAAATTCTAGATTTTATTTTAATTTAAAAATCTAACCTTCGTTCTCTTTATTTTTCACTTCTAAATTTTCAGTTTTAGGCTCGATTTTTGCTATTTCAACTTGAGAGTTTTCATTGTCAAAATCTTCTTGTTGCGATTTTTTTGATTTTCTCTTTTGAACAAGTTTTTTTAGGAGAAGTGCCAACAAAAGAATGGCTATAACTCCAAGCAATATGTAGAAGAAAATCAACGTCGAGTCGCCAAAAAGCATGGATACAAGAGTGATGAGTAGCCCCGCTACAACGTTCCCCGCAATAACCGTAAGGCAGGTGGTGGCGAAATTTAACCCAAGAGCAACTGCAATGCAAGTGCCCGTCCATACTCCAGTAAGTGGAAGTGGAATCGCTACAAAAATAAAAACTCCAATTATTTTTTGCCACAATTTTTTCTTTTGATTTTTTTCTTTTTGTGCATCGTTTTCAATATTTTGTTTTTTAGAATTTATACGTTGTTCAATCTTTTCGCCCAGCCTTCGAAACAATTTGGTCGACTTGAGCCACCTTATAATCGGGGCATAAATAAGTGCCAAAATAGGCACAACCAAGCACGACCCCAAAAGTCCGCACCCAAAGGCCTGCCATAAGGATAGGGCGTTGTTTTTAAAAATCTCTTTAGACATGGAGAAAGGAATTGACCCCTTGAGTTCTATAATAGGCATCATAGAGATAATGATGGTTGCAAGGACAACGTTGTCTCCAAAAATCGTTGAAAATAATTTTTCTATAAAGGCCGTCATTTTATCTCCATAGCGGGCTAGGATAAAGTCCGCTATCAATCATTCTTTTTATAGCACCTACAACTTTTTCTTTATCTTCTTTGTAGGTAAACCCGTACCAAATAGCACAAGTTTTAAGGCACATCATTTTGTAGCCAGATTTTATTGCGTATTCGAGTGGAGAAAGGAGCAAAAACTCGTCTTTTGTTAAATTAGTGTTGTTGTTTGCAAGAAAGTCTTTAAAGTTCTTTTCAAGAATATCAAGATAATTTTTTCTAAAGCAAATAAGATTCATGCTGACAGGTGTGCCAAAAGAAATTTGTTCCTTTTTTGTCGTGCCAAGTTCTGTCGCGAAAATCTCTCCGCCTACTTTTTCGATACTACTTTCTCTCACCCTTTTTAGATACCCACAATCTACGTCGCACACGCCACGTTTTACTGCTCCATTGTCGGTGAGAGTGTTGCCCGCTTCGTAGGCAACAAGCCCATAAATTGATTGGTCTTTTTCGTCATCAAAAAATTTTGAAGCCACCCTAAATCCGTCTCGTCCATAAAAGTCGTCAGCATTTATGACCGCAAAGTCGCCATCAATTTTGTCTTTTGCACACAAAACTGCATGACCCGTCCCCCAAGGCTTGGTGCGTTGCACACTCGCTAAATTGCTTGGGATAAAATCAGTCGGCCCTTGAAAGGCATATTGCACTTTTATGTGCTTTTTTACCCTTTCGCCAATAGTAGATTTGAAGATATCATAATTTTCCTTTTTTATAATAAAAACAACCTTGTCAAAGCCCGCTTTTATTGCGTCATAGACCGAGTAGTCGATAATGAAATTCCCGTCTTTATCTACAGGTTCTACTTGTTTTAACCCCCCAAACCGACTGCCTAGTCCACCCGCCATTATTACCAAAGTTTTATTTGCCAATTTTTTTATTTCTCCCTTATATTTTATTCTTCACTCAAAGTAAAAGTTGTCATATCAACACCATCAAAAATTCCCATGTCCTTGCCATATTCAACTACATACCACTCGGTCGAATCTTTTGTTTTTATACTAAGAATTTTGTTGTCTTGCACAGTTATGCTTGTGTAATTATCACTTGTGCCGAACAAGTATTCGCTATTTCGCTTCGTCAAATACGATTTTGTAAAATCAAATTGAAGGAATAAAAATTGCTTATTTGTTTCTTTATATGTTTTATTATTTAAGTCCAACAGGTATCCCTTAAAGCCGTTTTCGATTTCTTCAAAATAGTAATTATATTCTACAACATTTGTAGTCGAATCGTGACTTTGGACATTTGCAAAATATCCCCCCGCGACTTTGTACGCGGTTATATTGTTGTACTCATTTGTCAAATTGTCCCTATAAGAAATATATGTCCCGTCTTGTTTTACAAGGTCGACAAAAGTATGTGCGGAATAAAAGTTTTTGTCTTCAATATCTTGTGGTTTTTCAAGTGTTTGACCATATTCGTCCAACTTTGTTACAGAAGACACGACAAGGTAAGTTTTTCGCTCTCCCGGTCTAACGTCGTTGCTATTTTCCACCGAATAATTGAAGGTAAAATATTTTAGATAGCCTATTTTGTCAATGCCAAATTCAGAAGAAAAATTGGTAACATAGTCGTGCCTTTTATCCATAACTTCGTAAAAGTTTGGCTCGCTATACAAGTCTTTATTTTCGTTAAATTTGTCGTTTAGCAAGGCAAGCCCGCCGTCTATGCTAGACGACGAAGATAAGAATTGATAATAATCTACTTCCTTGTAAGTTTTTTGTTTGATGCTAGTTAGTGCGTTGTCGTCTGCCCTAAAAATAACTTTGGATAAAATCTCTTTAAATGTCCTTTCATCGTTCTTTAAAATACTTGTTGCGGAATATTTTTTTTCAGATTTGTTATCTTCAAATGTTGTAATTGTCGTGTAAGACATTCCTTCGTTGTTGTAATATATTGTCGATGTCTCATTTTTCTTTTCATTATCTTCAAACCTTGTCTTTACAACTTCTGCCACAGTTGGAGTGTTTGACTCGTAGTATAGCAGGGTGGTGGTCGTATCTTTTACAACCTTATCTTCGCCACTATCGTCTAGTTTTTTAGAAAAAGTATAAGTTGTCTCAGTTGTAAATTTTACGGGAAGACCCACTTCTAATAAAAAATTTTTTGCATCGTCAAATTTTTCTACTATCTCTTCCACTGTGTTTTCGCTAGTCTCCCAAGGGGTTGTGTCAAAGGTCGCTTCTCCGCAACCAAAAAAGAAAGGTGCAATGACGACCGCAAATATCAAAACCGAAAATAATTTTAATTTTTTCACTAAATTTCTCCTTTCTTATAGAACTTAATACTTGACCTTATTAAAATATTTTGTTAAAAAAAGCAATCTCTATACTTGTCCTAATTTTACTTTTTTTATAACTAATAGTCAAACAAACTTATTCAACTTTTATTATCTCTTACTTTATGTACAAGATTGATAAAATTTTAAGAAAAAGTACTATTTTTTTGAAAATCTTTATTTTCTAAAGGAGTTTGTAAATTTTTTATAAATAATTAATTGAATTATAATTGCAGAAAGGGGGATATAACTGTCTTTAAAATTTGATTTTCTTAGAATCTATAATTTAGTTGACAAAATAAAGCAAAAATATCACAATAATTTATGTAAAATTACAAGGGTGCTATGGAAAAAACACAAGACTCAACAAAGCTTGTCGTAGCAAATCTTAATATACATATGCAAATTTGCGATGAAAATCTTTGACGGTTGCTCAACAATTATGTTTTTGTTAGTTAGCACCTAGTCTAAAGAAATGTAATTTTAATAAAAGGAAATAAAAATATGATTTTAGAAGAAATAAAGAAAGCAAATGTCCAAGCTATGAAGGATAGAAATCAAAATGCAAGAGCGGTTTATTCCGTCGTTATGACAAAAGCCATGCTTGAGACCGTCAAAAAAAGAGAAAAGGGTGAAGAGTTGCAAGATAGTGACATGGTGCAAATTTTGCAAAAAACAATAAAAGAACTTGCCGATGAAAAGGAAAGTTTTGAAAAGGCGGGCAACGCAACTCAAGCAAAACTCATTGAAGAGCAAAGTGCGATAATCTCTACTTATCTTCCAAAAATGCTTGAAGAAGATGAAATAAAAGATATTATTTTGTCACTTCCAGACCACTCAATTCCTACAGTCATGAAGCATTTTAAACAAAACTATGCGGGCAAAGTTGACATGGCAAAAGTAAGTAGCGTTTTAAAATCTTTGTAATATTTTGTTTATCCAAATTTGCAAAAATTTTACTTTTTTTAAAAGTCATTGCTCCGTCACAACACAATTCCAATAATTAAAATTGTAGAAATTTCACTTTTTCAAAAATCTTTACTCCGTCACAACATAATTCCAATAATTAAAAATGTAGGAAATTTATTTTTTTAAAAGATTTCGCTCCTTCGAGAGACAGCTTCAACG
>CAVHMC010000048.1:0-8228 GCA_963636895.1 Oscillospiraceae bacterium
TTTAAAAATAATTTGTAAGGTATTTTTCCTAAATTATAAAAAAAATTTGTAATGTAATTTGCTAAAATTAAAAAATTAGTTTTTATATGCACCATTATCTTTTTAAATTAAAATGATTATTTTTATATACTCCATATTATATAAAATCTTATGTAAATATTATAATTTTAAAAATTTTTATATTAAGGAAACAATTTTCACACATTTTAATATGTTTTCATAATATTTTATAGTTAAATGTATTTTTGCTCGTTTGCGAAACTTTCGAAAGTGCTTTTAACTGTTACATATGACACAAAAATAAGCTAATGAGAAAAAGGAGGTATTATTTAATGTCATTTTATACATGCAATCGCTCCGGGTCATGTCCGGGGGTAGTTAGTGGCAACCCGATAAACGGAATTTGCGAAAAAGCTTGTATCCAGGTCGATAAAGTTTTGGACTCTGCCATGAGACAAATTCAAGAAGCCAACGTTCAAGTTACGTGCGTCAACCAAAGCCCCGTAAACCCTACAACACCGCTCACTTTTGTAAGTGCGGTCACCAACGGAGACACCGTTATCAACAATCTTACGATAGATAGGCTAGACGACAAACCAAATTTTGCTAGAGTGTCTTTTGAGGCGGAAGTGCCAATCCTTGTTACCTACAAAGATGCCAATGGCGTCACAGGTACGGGCAATTCAACCTTGACAATTCCAAACGACATAATTTTGTTTATCCCACAGCCATCAATTGTCCCCTTTAGGATAGAAGTTTTTGGCGCCATGTCAAGCCCAATGGGAACGTGGCTACAAGACAACGTCTTTTCAATAAGTGCATGCGTAACGCTCATCACACGTGTACTTGTCAAATCGGAAATTTTGGTGCCAAGTTATGGATATTGTAGCCCACCACCAGCCCAAGAATACACTCAAGAAATTTGTAGCGGTGTATTCGAACTCCCAATTTTCCCAACAGCCATTCAAAATCAACGATTGTAAGGTGCTTTTGAAGAAAAATGTGTAAAATTTGTGTAAACTATAAATTTACGTAAAAAATTACACCAACAAAGCCGTCTCGCAGGTTCAGCTCGCGTGGCGGTTTTTCTTTACAAAATACTTAGAATAAGGTAAGATATATAGGTAAATTATAAAAAATTTGATAGCTGTATTTTGTTTTAAATAAAAGCCTTTTATATTTTAATTCATAGTATGGCTTTTTTGAAAATATCTTTTAGATTTTAAAACTTTTTATAATTTCTTTAGTAAAAATAATA
Source organism: Oscillospiraceae bacterium (assembly GCA_963636895.1). Taxonomy (GTDB): domain Bacteria; phylum Bacillota; class Clostridia; order Christensenellales; family UBA1242; genus UBA7862. Next base: position 1,259 of record CAVHMC010000048.1, read on the forward strand.
TGATTTTTAATTAAATATAAAAATTTTATCAATATAACATTATTTTTTTTAATTTGTTTTAATTTTTTTAAAAATTTTAATATAAAAAGGAGTTCCAATTGAAGATTTTTGCCATATCAGACTTGCATTTGTCAATAAATAACCCAAAACCTATGGACATTTTTGGCCCCGTTTGGGATAACTATTTGGACAAAATTTTTTCCGATTGGAAGGAAAAAGTGGGGCAAGACGACGTCGTTTTGCTTGCGGGAGATTTTAGTTGGGCTATGAAACTCGATGACGCGGTGGCGGATATCAATCTTGTGGGGGCTCTACCTGGGAAAAAGATTATGATACGTGGCAATCACGATTATTGGTGGGATTCGTTGAGCCAATTGAGAAGTGCTCTTCCACAAAATTTTTATGTAATTCAAAATGATAGTCTAAAAATTGGCAAATATATTTTTTGCGGAACGCGTGGCTGGACTTTTGACGACGAGAGGCTAAAAGATAGGGAACTTTTGCGTCTTGAAATGTCGCTTAAATCTGCCTTTCAACAAAAAAATGATGGCGACGAGATAATTTGCATGATGCATTTTCCACCCTATGAAAAGGGCTACAAACCTACTCAATTTACAGATTTAATTGAAAAATATGGTGTAAATAAGGTCGTTTACGGGCATTTACATGGTGTGTGGAACAATAAAATTTCAAAGTTTGTTGATATAAATGGTGTTCAATATTTTTTGACGTCGTGTGACTTGGTGGACAATAAATTGATTTTAATTGATGAAAATTAATGACAATTTTATATATTTTTTTGGTCTCTAAAATCTAGAGACCTTTTTTATGTGAGAAATTTTTTTGAATAATATAAAAACAGCTGTATGACAAAATTGTAAGTGGCGGTTCGTGTAAATTTTTATGTATGCTCTAAAAATATTGAGAACGTTTAAAAATGGGGGACGCCCACACTGAATCCCCATTGGGACAATGGGGATATGTGGCGGGGGGCGACGACGCCCCCGCCACAATGCGTTTCGACTTCGTCGAACCGCATCAGTGTGGGCGGTCAAACGAAAATCACTATATTTTTTAAAAAAAAGCTTCTAAAAAAGCAAATTTTTTTTAAAAAAATTAAAAAAGTGGTTAAAAGTGGTTGGAAGTGGGCAAAATTTGTGCTACAATATTGACATAGAAGGGAGAAACAAAAGTGTTTTTGGGCGAGTTTGAGCAAAAATGCGATAGTAAAAATCGTTTTCGTATTCCAAATAAGTTCAAAAAAGACGTCAATGGCGAGATTGTTTTACTAAAAGGGAACGACGGCTGTGTGTTTGTTTTGTCCAAAATCGCCTTTGAGAAACTTGTCGAAAAGGCAAATGACCTTCCAATGTTTGACACGAATGCACAAAAACCATTACGTTTGATTTTTTCCTCTGCAAGCGAACTAGAAGAAGACAATCAAGGGCGATTTCTTCTTCCTATCAATTTAAAAAAGTATGCTTCAATAGACAAGGATATCGTTTTTGTTGGGGCGGGGTCTAGGATAGAACTTTGGGCAAAGGAAAAGTGGACACAATATTGCGAGAAAGAGAACGTCCACTTGGACGAGCTTTTGCAAGGGCTGGGCGACTATGGAATTTAAGCATATTCCCATAATGCCTGGCGAGTGTATCTCGGGGCTCAATATAAAAAGTGACGGAGTTTACGTCGACGCGACAATAGGCGGGGCTGGGCATGCAAGCAAAATAGCAAGTTTTCTAGGTGAAAAAGGTACGCTGATTGGCATTGATAAAGACGAAAAGGCTCTCGAAGTGAGTAAAGAACGTTTAAAAGTTTTCAAATGTAAAAAAATCTTTGTCCATAGCGACTTTCGAGATTTAAGAAAGGTTTTAGACGACCTAAATATTGAAAAAGTTGACGGCATTTTGGCAGACCTTGGCGTCTCTAGTTATCAAATTGACGAGGCAAGCCGTGGTTTTAGTTACATGAAAGATGCTCCGCTTGATATGCGAATGGACACGTCAAAAAGATTAGACGCAAAATTTATTGTCAATAATTACAAGGAAGCGGACTTGCTGAGAATTTTGTACGACTATGGCGAAGAAAATTTTGCGAAATCAATTGTCAAGAACATCGTTCAAGAAAGGCAAAAGCACGAGATAACTTCAACCCTGCAACTTGTGAAAATTATTGAGAAGTCTTACCCGCCAAAACTGCTTCACAAAGGGGGAAGTGTAGCAAAAAAGACCTTCCAAGCACTGAGAATTGAGACTAATGGCGAACTTGACGCACTAAAGGAACTTCTTGACACCATGATAGATAGGCTTATGGTTGGCGGAAGATTGTGCATAATCACTTTCCATTCACTCGAAGATAGAATTGTAAAAGACAAATTTCGTCTTGAAAGCACCGACTGTATATGCCCAAAAGATTTTCCAATTTGCGTTTGCCACCACAAAGCAAGACTGAAACTTATCACAAAAAAGCCCTTGACTCCAACGTTAGACGAGCAACAAATCAACTCTCGTAGTACTTCAAGCAAACTTAGAATAGCCGAAAAAATATGACATGGCACAAAATTTGACAATTTTTGCACTAAAAAGCACTCTTATATTTTAAAATGTTTTTTTAAAGCAAATAATTTTTTAAAAAATAAGCAATAGCCATAAAGTATTTTGTTAATCAATATAACTCTTAATTTATAGTGATTATAAAGATAAATAAAAATAAAAGCAAAAAAATAAATCACATTTGTATTCTACAAAAATTAATAATCTAAAGTTTATTTTACCAAAATCAATAAGCGAAATTTATAAATAAATAATTTAAAAGGAGAAAAATTATGGGAGAAAAATCAAGAAACGACATTTTACTGGAAGAAAAAATTGACCAAATTGACGATGCAAATTTCGGGAAAGTCTACGATATAAACGAAATTGCGGACAATTCTATCGACCAATTTGATGGTGAAATAATTTTTGATGATTTAGACACAAATGTTGCTGAAAATCAAAGAAATGACGAAACTTTTTCGATGGAAATTGCTCCAAATGAGTTTTTGGACAACTTTAAAGTTGGTGAAGAAGAGATAAAACTTCATAAAAAATCAAAATTAAAAAACAAGCCACTTATTTTTGCTTTTACTTCTATTATGGCTTTGCTCGGCATATTGTTTATATATAATATGTTTGTGATTAATTCGCTTGAATATAAGGCTGGGCAAGCTTACGCCACCGCGGGCGTTTTGGCGGGAAGAAACCTCGAAAACGATGTTATAACTTTCGAAAACGGCACAACAATGAACATCGAATACGACACTTTTTCTTCTCAAAGCGAAAAAACACAAACAAATTGGTTTGACTCTCTTATAAACAACGTCAACCAAATGTTTGGAGGCAAGTATTAAAGCAAAATTACAGTATTCTAGTTTGTCATTACAAAAGAGGTTGCTATCAATTATTTTGATAGTGGCCTTTCTTTTTTGTTTGCTTTTAGTTAGATTGTTTTACTTGCAAGTTGTAAAACAAGAAAATTTGCAAATAAAAGCCCTAGAACAATGGGTGCGAACTCTTCCGCTCACCGCAAAACGCGGGCAAATTTTGGACACAAACGGCAATATTTTGGCAATCTCGTCTACAACTTATGACTGCTATGTAAGGGCAAAAGAAATAAAAGACCCCGTTAAAGTCGCAACGTATCTCAGTTCCACGCTTTCTCTAGATTACGAAAAAACCTATTTAAAGTGTCGCAACGTCTACATATCGGAGAGCCTTGTCAAATTGCAACTTGACGAAAACACCGCAAAATTAATTGTTGAGAAAAATTTCGACGGTGTTTATTTGAGTGAAAATATAGAAAGATTTTACCCCTATGGCAACAGTTTGTCGCAAGTTTTGGGCTTTATAACGAGTGATAGTGCGGGGCAAAGCGGAGTGGAAAGTTACTACGACAACATTTTGAAAGGTGTCGACGGAAAATATCTTGTTCAAAGTGACGTAAGGGGCGTAAAACTCAACGACTCGTTAAATTACTATGTAGAGCAACAAGACGGAACGGATATTAAACTCAATATTGACATTAATATTCAAAATATTTTGGAAACAACTTTGCAACAAATTATGTCCGACCACAATCCAAAAGGTGCTTCCGTCGTCATGCTTGACCCGCAAAATTCAAAAATTTTGGGGCTCGCCATAAGTCCAAGTTTTGACCCAAACGACCCGCCACGTGACGACATCTCAACTCTTATGTCCCAATCAAAAAATATTTGCGTCACCGACGTCTATGAGCCGGGGTCGACTTTTAAAATTTTGACACTCGCATCGGCACTTAGTGAAAATTTAACCAATATAAATGAACATTTTTATTGCCCGGGTTATCGAATCGTTGATGGGGAAAAAATTAAATGTTGGCGAACTTTGGGGCATGGCGACCAAACACTCGTTGAGGCTGTTCAAAACTCCTGCAACTGCTGTTTTATTGATTTGGGCTTGAGGCTCGGCAAAGACAAACTTTATGAGTATCTCACGCAATTTGGCATCGGTAGCAAAACGGGTGTTGATATAACGGGCGAAAGTGGTGGCATTTTGCTCGACAAATCTCTCGTCCAAAACGTCGACTTAGCACGTATTGCTTTTGGTCAAACGGTCGCCACATCTCAACTGCAACTACTCAATGCCTTTTGTTCTGCAATCAATGGCGGAACAAAATATCAACCAAGTTTGCTTTCTTCTTATGTCGAAAATGAAAGCGATATTTATACTTCTTCGTCAATTGCCCGCGGGAAAACAATTTCGAGTGACGTTTCTGCCACAATAAATTATCTTCTCACTCAAGCCTTGTCAAAAACTGGTGAAATGACCTTTATCCCAGGCTACAGCGTGGCGGGCAAAACAGGCACCGCACAAAAATACGGCTCCGACGGCAAAATTTCGCGTGGAAAATACGTGTCTAGTTTTTTTGGATATTTAAATAGAGAACAGCCCGAGTACGCGCTTTTACTTTGTGTGGACGAGCCAAGTAGCGGGGCATATTATGGTAGCGTCGTTGCAAAACCATATGCCAAGACCATTTTTGAAAAAATTATCGCTTACAAAAATCTTAAACCTGACGATGAGTCAAAAGTCGAAGAGAAGAAAGTTTTGACACCTAATTTAATTGGGCTATCAATATCGCAAGCCTTGGCTCACCTAGAAAAATTGGGCGTAGAGTACGAAGTCGATGGCGAAGGCGAGTTTGTCGTAGAGCAATTTCCATCAAAAAACATTGAAATTAGCCTATCAACCACAATTTTACTTAAAACGTAAAGAACTAAAAAAAGACTAAAAACAGAGAAATACATTAAAAAACACTAAAATACATTAAAAAACATTAAAAAAATAAAAAATACTAAAAAAAAGAGTATATGAATAAATTTTTAAAAAAAGAAGAAACAAAAAAATAAATAATAAAAAATAAAAACAATAGCCTTATATAGATGAAAAAAAACTAAAAAATAATAAAAAAATACAAAGACATTAAAAAAAACAAATAAAAAGGAGAAAAGATGAAGTTAAAGGAATTAATCAAAGGTGCAAAAGACGTAATTGCAACAAAGGGAAATCTTGACGTTGACATAAAATTTTTATCTCAAAAAGCCGATAGAAATGTGGTCGATGGATTGTTTTTTTGCATAAATGGTGTTGATTTTGATGGGCACAATTTTTATAAGGTAGCCCAAAAAAATGGGTGCGTCGCTTTTGTTGTAGAAAGATGGCTTAACACGTCACAACCGCAAATTTTAGTACAAAATGTGCGTAATTTTGTGCCACTACTATGCAAAAGATTTTTTAAAAATGTTCAAAATAAACTTAAACTCGTAGGTGTTACAGGAACAAATGGCAAAACTACAACCGCCAATTTAATCTACCAAATTTTGCAAAACGACAACAAAAAAGCGGGGCTAATTGGGACAAATGGTGTAGAATATTTGGACAAAAAATTGCCCAACAACTTGACGACCCCCGACACGATAGACTTGTTTTATATTTTGCAAGATATGTTTATGGCTGGCGTCAATTATGTTGTGATGGAAGTCTCCGCGCACTCTCTTTTTCTTAAAAAACTAGTTGGTTTGAAGTTCGAGATAGGCGTTTTTACCAATCTTTCACAAGACCATTTAGATTTTTTTAAAAACATGGACAACTATGCCGATGCGAAACGCATGCTTTTTGACAAAAAAATGTGCAAAAACGCAGTTATAAACATTGATGACGATTTTGGACAAAAAATTTCTCAAACGACCAACTGCAACCTTTTTACATATGGTTTAAACTCTCCCGCTACAAATTTTGCGATGGATATTATGCTAAAAAAAGACGAAACACGCTTTTTACTCAATGTCTTTGACAATGTTTTTGATATAAATTCCAACATGTTGTGCCTTTTCAACGTCTATAACATGCTCGCGAGTGCCGTTAGTGCCAAAATTTTAGGTGTTGACAACGATGCTATCTTTAAAACTTTTCAAAATGTTAAAAAAATAGATGGTCGCATGAATTTTTACAATTTACGTAACGGTGCCGTTGCTATTATTGATTATGCTCACACTCCAGACGGTTTGAAAAAGGCCTTGCTAAGTTTAAAAGATTTTTCATCAGGTCGTCATATCCTTGTTTTTGGTTGTGGTGGCAATCGAGACCAAGATAAACGCAAAAAAATGGGGGAAGTGGCAAGCAATTTTGCTGATTTTACATTCATAACAAGCGATAATCCGCGTTTTGAGTCGCCCAAAAAAATTATTTTTCAAATAAAAAGTGGTTTTGAGAGCAAAAAAAACTACAAAATTTATGTTAATAGAAAAAAAGCCATATTGCATGCAATAAAGTTTTCAAAAAAAGGAAATATTGTTTTAATTGCGGGCAAAGGGCATGAAAAAACGCAAGAAATCAACGGTAAAAAGCATTTTTTTGACGATTTTGATGTAATTAAGCCATTTATTGTGTAATTT
>CAVHMC010000049.1:0-7912 GCA_963636895.1 Oscillospiraceae bacterium
ACTTTTTATTCAAAAGATTTCATTTAAAATATACCACAACAAGACAAAAAAAACTAGTAAAAGAGCACAAATTATAAATAAAAGTTAAAATTATGATAAAATTTTGACCCTATAGAAAAAGAATAAAGGAATAAAAACTAAAAGATATTTAAAAAATTTTTTAAACATATTTTTTGATTTTTAAATAAAAACGAGTTTTCAAAAGACAAATATTTTACAAATAGTTCCCAAAAAAACGCCTTGCAAAACAACACAACAAAGTGCAAAAAGAGAATAAAATAGGCACAACCTTATTTCTATGCCACTCATGGTAGATTTGCCATAGCAACGCATACCCCTATTTCTTTGCGACATTTGCATGGCAAAAAAAACAAGCGATACAATAAGAAGAATTTGCCAAAGTGCAACGACAAGCAACGCAAGCAACAGCCCCTTTATCGCCCCAAAAAAACACACCAAAACCACGCCATCAATTCCGGTCAAAAAACCAAGATAAAAGCAAAGCAAAAGAGACAACACGTTGCCAATTTTTATAAAAGATAATAAAAACATTAATACAAAAAGTCCCAAAATCACCACAAATTTGATAAAAATAAAGGCAAAAATGGAGTATTTTTGTAAAAAATAATTTTTTAGGCAAAAGTCTTGCAAAAAACCAAGGTCAAGAGTTGAGTTCGTTTTGAGAGTGCAAAGAACACCCGTCGCAAGTCCCAACACAACAAGTGTAAGTGTTGCAACAACGAGCATTTTGTTGCGATAAAAAAACCTTTTTATATTATCCAAAACAACCCTATCAGCCATAATAAAATATATTGCATGTCAAATCAATATAGAATATTAATCTTGCAAAACATTTGCCTAAACTTATATGAAATTTTTGCAAAAATTTTTTAAATATGATTTATAAATTTGCAACCCTATATGAATAATGTTCATAAAAAAACATAAAAAAGTGCAAAAATTTATCAAAAAATGTATAAAAAAAGTGAATTATTTAGAATTTTTTAGTTTAAAGACTTATTAAACAACAAATAATTATTTATTAAAATAATGATTTTTCTTTAAATTAATTGTTCAAAAATTTAACGACCTATTTAAAATCTTAAAATTAGAGTTAAATTTTTAGAATTTATAAACAAGCAAATCACAAAGGCAATTTATCTTTATTGTGGACCATCTAAATTTGTTAAATAATCATAAAGTTGCGAAACGGAATAAACGATAAAGCCCTTGTTTGTTTTTGAACAGCATTTTGGAAATTTATCCTTCTCTTTTACAGCGTTGCAGATAGCTTTTCTTAAACTCAACTCCACGCAAGCGATTGTTATTGAATATTTATGGGAGAGCAAAACATATGCCTCTTGCGACAATTTTTTGATTATACATCTCTTTTGAATGTAGTAAATAATCGTATCAATAAGCATGGAAAATCCATTGCATTTCGTGGAAAAACCCCAATTGCACAAATAATTGCTGATTTCTTTTCTCCAAACGGTAGACAAGGTGCTTTCCTTTGCTTGTTGCTTGGCAAAAACCTTATCAAATATCATGTCAAGGTTGCACTTAAAAGATTCTCCGGGAGTAACATAAATAAACTCACTACCATAAGTCACACCACTTGGAACAAGCATAATTACCGAATCTATTAAATTAGATTTAAGCATGCGTTTTATAAGAGAACAACTCCTATCATCAAGCGGACTAGTCAACAAATCTAAAACAATATGCCTAATTGACGCACTGCGATTGATAAAAAATTCGTCTAAATTGTCCATATAAAGCACGCCATAATTTTTGTTCTCGAGAACTTCTTTCACCTCCCTTGCAATTAAAATATTTCTATTTTGCGAATAGAATGATACTGAATAATTTTTCATTTTTTATCTCCTCTTAATAGTAATCACAGAGAGATTTTATCACATTAAATTGTAAATGTAAAACAAAAATTGACATATTTTTCAAAAGTTTTCAATATTTTTCAAAAAGACAATTTTATACATAATTTTACAAAATACATTATTTTTATTCGTTTTTTATGTTTTTTTGTATTTATTTGCTATTTTTTCTCTTTTTTATTAGCATGTTACAAAACGTGTTTTTGTAAAGCGCTCGCAGATAGGCATTTTTTTACAGTTTTCTACAATTTTTTACAAAATAATACAAAAGTCTTATTGATTAAGCATCCAATCAATATACACGCCAAAACCTTTTGTTGGGTCACTTACAAAAACGTGTGTAACCGCACCCACAATTTTGCCATTTTGAAGAATTGGGCTCCCACTCATTCCTTGTACAATTCCGCCCGTTTTTTCTAGGAGACGAGCATCCGTCACTCTAATAACCATACTTTTATCATTTGAATATGTTTGATAATTTGTTTTAATTATCTCAATATCAAACGTCTCAACCTTGTCCCCCTCGACACAACATCTTATTTGTGCTTTGCCCGGCTTCACTGACATTCGTCCACCAATTTCAGTCTCAAGAGTATCCGTTATGAGACAATTTTCATTATTAACATTGCCAAAAATACCATACGAATTGTTCTTTTCAACCACACCCTGCTCGTCTTTTCCTTGCATAAAAAAGCCTTTTATTTCCCCCGGGTCACCACTCACGCCCTTATTTACTCCCAAAACAGAGCATTTATAGACCTTGCCTTCCTTAAGATTTATTTTACTTTTTGTGTCGCTATCGCAAATCGGGTGTCCAAGCGCGCCAAAACGGTTGTTTTCGTCAATATATGTCAAAGTTCCCACTCCCGATGCATCATCACGCACCCACACACCAATTTTATAATTGTCATCTTTTATATCATAATTTGGCTTGATTTTTATCATCATCTCTCTATTTTTGCGAACAATTTTTACGTCAAGAGCCTTGTTTTTGTTATTTTCTTCATTAACAATGCGAGAAATACTTGCAACATTTTCCACATTTTCATTTTCAATTTGAGTTATCACGTCACCAATTTTTAAAATTCCATCATCTAAAATGTCCTTCTCCCCCTCAAGCGTTGCAACGGGGCTACTGCCAACAACCAAAACACCATCGGTTTTCAATACAAGCCCAACAGCCGAGCCACTCGCATAAACCTTGTTGGAACGCAAAATTTTGACACGTTTACTTTTTATTGGAATAAGATTAAACAATTTAAACTCAATTTCAGGCTCAAAATCGTCAAAAATATCACTTTTTATCGTATTTATTATACTATTTTTGATGCTTGTCTTAATAAACGGACCAAAATAGTTGGTTTTTGATATATCACTTAACTCACTTTGCGTAAGAAAAAAACAGTTAGAAAACGTATCCAACCGAGAAAATGGTATATTCAGCAAAACCACAAGCGATATTGCAACTATAAAAAAGGTAATTATCAATAACGACTTGCTTTTTCTTTTCAGTTTACAAACCATAACAAAATTAGTTTAAATGGAAAATAAAAAAATATGTATTATTCCCTTTAACAATAAATGTAAACAATTTTTTAAAAATTTTTAATATATTGTTTTAAAAGAAATTTTACATATTTTTAAAGCTTGTTTTAGCGATTTCAACTTTGATAAGTAGATTTTTTACATTAAAAAGCATAATTTTATTAAAAAAATTATTTTCGACTTTATACGTGATTAAATCAACAAAAAATATTTTAGTTTAAGCCTTGTTTAAAATCATTGCAACGACTTTTCATTTCACTTGCGTGCAAAAGCGAGTTGGCGGAATGTGAGACACCGCCAGACAGTCTTGAAATTTCTTCCAAAACAGCATCGTTTTCAAGAATTTTAACTGCCACCGACGTGTTGTCTTTTGTTGCAAATTTTTCAACAAATAAATTTTTATCCGCCATTGCACAAATTATAGGCAAATGCGACACCGACACGACTTGGTGCTTTCTTGAAATATTTGCAATTTTGCAAGCAACCTTATAAGCCACTTCCCCGCTTATCCCGCTATCTATTTCGTCAAAAACCATCAAGGAAATATTGTCTACATCAGCTAAAATATTTTTGAGCGCAAGCATAAATCGGCTTGCTTCCCCGCCAGAAATAATATCAGATAAAGGCTTTAAATCTTGCCCAAGATTGGCAGAAAACATAAATTTTACATGGTCAAATCCATTTTGTGTCAAAGATTTTTCCATATTATTTAGCGTTGGGACCTCGTTGAAATCAACCTTAAATCTAGCATTTTTCATGCCAAGGTCTTTCAGCTCTTCATTGGTTTTTTCTTCAAAAACGCGTGCGACTTTTCGCCTTTCAGTGCTTAAAAGCAAGGCCTTTTCGTACAAAATACCCAAAGTCTTTTCTTTTTCAAGTAGCAATTTTTCAAGATTTTCTCGACTATTCAAAATTTTTTCATAGTCAATTTTTGCTTGCTTCAAAAAATCAAAGACTTCTTGCAGTGTTGCTCCATATTTCCGTTTTATAAGTTTTATCTTGTCCAGCCTATTATCTATCTTTTCAAATTCGCTTTCATCAAAGTTGCACGACTCCTTTTTGTCAAAAATAATCGACGCAATATCCATGGCTTCGTATTTCATACTTTCAAGGCGGTCAATTATTGGGTTTAAACTTTCATCGTATTTGGCAATTGACGTCAAACTAGAAATTGCACCCTTTATTCCGTCAATAACAGACGAGTTTCCGTCAAATTTTGAGTACGCCAAGGCAAAATTATCGTAAATTTTTCCACTATTTTGCATCAAAATCTTCTTTTGTGACAAAATATCGTCTTCGTTTTCTTCAATTTTTGCGTCTTCAATTTCCTTAATTTGATAAGACAAAAGGTCGAGCATTCGTTCTTGATTTTGGGTAGAACCATTCAAAGACAAAATTTGTTTGTTGATATTTTGCAATTTTTCATAAATTTCATTGTAATCTTTAAATAATATATCGTTTTTAACGAACAAGTCTACAATGCCAAGGTGATACTTGTCGTTTAGCAATTTTTGGTGCTCATGTTGACCGTTTATATCAACTAAAAGAACGGACAATTTTTTAAAAGAAGTGGCCGAGACGACTTCCCCGTTGATACGCAACTCGCCCTTCCCGTCACAAGTAAGTTTACGCGACAAAACAATCTCGTCGTCAAAATCGATGTCGTTTTCCTTCAAAAAATCTTCCACTTCCCTTATAAATGGAGAAGAAAAACTTGCAACGACCTTCATGTAATCTCGCCCTTGCTTTATAAGCCCTTTGTTGGCCTTTTCACCCAAGACAAAACAAAGAGAGTCAATAATTATACTCTTGCCTGCGCCCGTTTCTCCCGTCATAACGGTCAAATTTGGCGAAAAATCAATTGATAAATTGTCTATCAATGCAACATTTTGAATATCTAAACTCTTTAACATGTAAAAATTATATCAAATTATCTAAAAAAAGACAACGCAGAATTAAGACATTGTAGAAAATATCTATTTTAATTATTTACCTTGCTTTTTTTGAAAAAGTTTAATATCTCTACAAAAGAAACGATTATTTCGAACAACAACAAGCCTGACGTAAAAACAATTCCAAATATAGAACAAATATGAACCGACTTAGCACCATAAGTTGAGTTAAAAATGAAGCATATTAAAGAAAAAGTGATTGTTAAAAACAATAAAATATGTTTTGATATATTAAAATATTTGTTTTTGAAGAAAATTGCAAATATACAGGATACAAAACTAACAACTAAAAAAATTAAAGCAATAAAAGAAAAAACGCGTCTAATATCATAACAAACAAATGGAGAAACAAAATAATAAACAAAACCAATATCCGCATTCACCCAAAAACTATCCGTTACCTTTGAAAAGCAAAGTAAAAAAATAAGACTAAGACAAAAACAGCCTGCAACAATATTCTTAAATATATTTAAAATCGACTGGGAATCATTTTTATTTAAATTGAGATGAGAGTTTGAAGGCGTAATTTCATTATCGTTTTCGTTTCTATTGCTGTCAATATTTTCATTTGCATCTTCATTTTTATTAAATTTTTCAGTTTTACTAATATTTTCAGTTTTACTAATATTTTCAGTTTTACCAATATATCCAGTTTTATTAGCGACTGCACTAGTGCCGAAAAGTAGTTCTTGTTTTTTTCTTTCAAAATCAGCTTTGGTTATTATTCTATTATCACACAATTCTTTTAATTGTTTTATTTCCTCTAAATAATTCATAGTTTCCATATTCTCTCCCCAAATTTTAATAATAGTGTACAAAATTAATTTTCATAAGTCAACGAATTTACAATTTGACCTCGCACAACAATTTTTTGTATGATAGCAAGATAAATTGAAAGTGTAAAAAGACGACTTCGCATGCGCAATAGGATAAATTATAATTTTGTTTCAAATTTTACTTTCTATCTGTCAATAGAATTCAACAATTCAAAATTGAGTCAATTTTTTTCACGCAATATTCGGCTTCTATTTCATTTTGTAAAAGAAGCAAAACAGTATCTATACCAAAAACTGTGCCAAGAACATTCTCAAGATTTAATTTGTCAAAAATGGAGCAAACGCTACTCGCAAGCCCCTTCAAAGTCTTGACAAGAACATTGGAGCCAAGAGCTTTGAAGGAAATAACAGATTCTTTTAACATAAATATGTATTTGTTGGAGGTTTGATTTGGGCTATCCGATACGGCATATTTGTACTTACCCGTCTCGCCAGACAAAATTTTGATAAGTCCAAGTTCCTTTATGTCACGACTAATTGTTGCTTGCGTCACGTCAAAACCGGCAGAAGACAAGCGAGAAACAAGTTCGTCTTGAGTTTCTATTTCGTACAAAGAAATAAGTTCCAAAATCTTTGATTGTCGACTGCTTCGTGCCATATCAAAACACCGCCTTTTTATAAATATTCATAGGTTTCTTTTTGATTATACATTTTTTTAAATAATTATGCAAGAGTAAATGTATAATTATTCATAAAAATTTTTTATATTTATACAAAAAGGCGAATAAAAATGTTTTATTGAAGGTATAAATATAAAATTTTATATTTTGTTTAACTTAAAAAATTAACTTGTTTGCCTTTATTTTTGCAACAAGTGTAGAAAAAACAATTTAAAAAAAATAAGTTCTTGTAAAGATTTTTACAAGAAAATTTTATATAAAGATTTTATAATGATTTTACAAAGACTTTACAAAATTTTACAGAAATCTTACAGAAATTTTATTAAACGTTTATTAAAAAATAACTACAATAAAAATTGAAGCTATTGGTAAAAAAACAAATTTTTAGAATTGTAATTTTAATCAATTAGCAAAATTGAAGGCGTTGTTTAATTCAATTTGTGTAAAAATTTTAATTTCATAAAATACAATTCCCTATCATGGTGCATTTTGTTTAATTTTTTTATTTGTTTTTTCTAAAAAATTTGAACAACAAAATTAATTTTGAGATTTTTATAACAATTTTGCTTGAATGGTTGACCGCATAATTTTTCGAAATCGCTTTAAAAAGAACGGTAAGACCCGCAATAATTGAGCTTGTAAAGGCACCTATAAAAATTTTAGCACTAGAGATATCAATATTTTTGGATAAAATTAGTGCAATCATCGTACCGCTTACCCCACACAAAATTCCACAAATGTCCCCCACCACGTCGCATAAAATTGAAGAAACCTTGTCCGACGCTTCCACAAGTTTTACACAAAGGGCGAGTTGCTCATTATTTAAATTTTCTTTTTTCAATTTTTCAAGTTGGCAAGAAGTGATGGCAAGCCCAAACATGTCTGAAAAAACGTTTGCAAACATAAAAATTATTAGTAAAGCAAGTGCAATAAGAAAATTGGCCTTTGTCAAAATCATTTCCGAAAAAAGACTTAAAAAAAGTGACGTTGAAAAAGCAAGCAATGTTATTTTCACAAGCCACTTTTTTTGCCCAGATTTTGTGGAATATATTGATACGCTTTCC
>CAVHMC010000050.1:0-7633 GCA_963636895.1 Oscillospiraceae bacterium
CTTTTTTTTATTAAAAATTTTTTTATTTTTTTCTTTAATACACTTTTTTTTATTAAAAATTTTGTTTTTGTTTGCTTTAAAAGTTTTTTAAAAGATTTCATTTTTTTATTTTTAAAAGTTCTTGCAAAATTTGTACGGCGTTTGTGCCCGCACCTTTTCTAATGTTGTCCGCAACGACAAAGAAGTTCAATCCATATTTTACCGAGTCGTCTCGTCTTATTCGCCCCACAAAAACTTCGTCTTTCCCCACACAATTAATTGGCATTGGATAAAGGCTTTTCTTTGGGTCGTCGACAACGATAAGATTTGTAAAATTTGCAAAATCTTTTTTGAGTTCCTCAAGGTCAAAATCTTTTTTGAGTTCCACATTTACACTTTCGCTATGACAGTCAAAGACAGGCACGCGAACGGTGGTGGCGGTGACTTTAAGTTTAGGTCGGTGCAAAATTTTGCGTGTCTCGAAAATCATTTTTTGCTCTTCCTTTGTGTAGCCCGTTTCCAAAAAATCATCAATTTGAGGGAGAACATTGTTGAAAATAGGATAAATAAATTTTTTGGGTGGCAAGCCTTTTATGCCCTTTTGCAGGTCGACAGTTCCCCGTTGCCCCGCGCCCGACACCGCTTGATAGGTGGAAAAAACCACCCTTTTTAGCCCATATTTGTCTTCTAAAACTTTGAGTGGCAACACCGCTTGAATGGTGGAGCAGTTGGGGTTGGATATTATTTTTGAAGGCATCAGCAAGTCTTGCTTGTTTACTTCTGGAACAACAAGTGGCACCTTGCTATCCCCCCTAAACGCACTTGAGTTGTCAATGACAGTTGCCCCACAAGACGCAAAAATAGGTGCAAAAGTCTTGGATATTGTGCCACCAGCCGAAAAAAGTGCATAATCTATTTTTTTTGATTTTATATTTTTTTCGTTTAAAACTTCTACAATATAATCTTTTTCAAAAATGCGAACGACCTTTCCCTTGCTTTTATTTGAAGCAAATAGATAAAAATTGTCCGCCTTGATGTCTCTTTCTTGCAAAACTTTTATAATAATTTGGCCCACCTTTCCAGTGGCACCAACGATTGCGATATTCATTTTAACTCCTTATAAAGTCTCACAAAAGATTGTATTCGCATTTTATAAAAAAGTGTTACAGCAAAAAAAGAGTTTTACTTTTATTCCGTAAAACTCTTTATATCTGTTAGGCAAATTTTATTCCTATTTATTTTCCAAACTTTTTAAATAATTTTCGATAAAAAGCGACGTGTTGACAAGTGATGAAAATTTAAGTTTTTCGTCTGGGAGACCAAGATTTTCTACTTGAAAAGTCAACATAATCGCCTCTAATTTCTTGTTGTGTAATAATATTTTGCCAAGTGGACTCATTTTGTCAAAGGACGAAATATCGCGAGAAAACGAAGGATTTGCTTCTTGCATATCTTTTGCCAAAGTGGAATTTTTTATAGAAAGCATTGGCATTTCTTCATAACAAAGGCAATCTATATTTTTTAATTTCAAATCGTTTTTTATGCTTTCAAATTGCGACCTAAGGGTTTTTAAATTGAAAGAATAAAGGTCAAAATTGACAAAACCACTGTTGGAGTTGACGTTGTTTAAGCGTATGATGCAATTTTGGTCGTCTAGGGTTGACTGCTCTTCTTGGCTAAAATTGTTTACAAAATTGGCTAATTGATTGGAAGATACAACAAGGGTTTGATTGATTTGCCTTGTACATCTTAAAAACAAGGTTGGGTACAATTTTTTGTTTTCCACATAGAAATCTTTTATCAAACGTTGCAATTTAAGAAGTGGCATAAGAGTTGTAAAAACAATCTCATTTTTGTACTCATTCCCCGCAATGTATCCGCTATAAAACTTGTTGATTTTTGCGTCTTCTATCTTTAAATACAATTGCGCCAAGAGTTTTAGCCCAAAATTTTCGCCCAATTTTTCATTTTCAAAGAGTGTTAATTTGAAAGTTTTTAAGTCGAAAGAATTGTTCAAAAAATATTTTTCGTTGGAGCATTTGGCTGTGCAACGATAAACAAATGGGGCGGAAAGAGGCGTTGTTTCAGTTTGTCCTGCCACAAGTTGAATAATTTTAGACGAGTTGAGATTTTTTGGCTCAAACAACTTGTAAGAGACCTTGCTTTTGTCAAAAATAAAGACCGCTTGAACGTTTTTTGACGTTTTTAAGGCGTGCAAAGCGATGGCAACAGAGCCTAGCGACTGAGCACACAAGGGGGCTCGCTTGGATAAGACGTAATCACCATTCCTCACCAATTTCCCGCTCCAAAAATTAAAGTCAAACCAACTTTTCTCTGGTTTTCTTGCACAAAAGTCAAGGGCTACTAGAAGAGTGGTTTTCTCCCCTTCTTCTTCACTTTTTATAACGACATTCGACAATTGGTCAATAGAAAAATTGAGCCCATTTTGCTTGGCGAATTGCATCAAAAAGTTTTGCACACTTTCTTCTTCCTTGCCAACTTGTTTTGAAGCAAAAAGTTCGTCAAAATATTGAAATACACTTTTTTCGTCAAAATTATTCATACAAAACCCCCGCTTTTGTCTTTTTTTTAATAAATCTATTAAAATATTGTCAAGATTTTACGCTTTACACAAAAAATTTTTGATTTTTAGGTTTTTAAACAAACCTTTGAATTTAAGTTTTTAAATAAATATTTATTTCCAAGTTTCCAAAACAAACCTTTGACTTTTAATTTTTTAAACAAAATACTTATACTCAAGTTTCTTAAGTAAATATTTGATTTTTAGGTTTTTAAATAAACATTTGATTTTCAAGTTTATAAAACTAATAAATATTTTCATTTTTAAGAAACAGGTATGTAAAACACTTGAAAAACTACAAAAAGTCAAAAAAGGAGAGAATAAAACTACTCTCCCCCATTTTTGTCAATCTACTCTAAAATTACTTGTCTGATTTTTCTTTGCTCTTTTTTGCGACAACTTCTCTTCCATCATAATAACCACACTCTTTGCATACTGTGTGTGGGCGGATTGAAGCCTTGCAATGTGGGCATGACACAAGTGTTGGAGCAGTTGCTGTCCAATTTGCCTTTCTGCTGTCTCGTCTTGCTTTACTTACTTTTCCCTTTGGTACTGCCATTTTATCTATCTCCTATTTTTAATTTTACTAAATGGATTTTCTTCTTGCCTTTCAAGTTCCTTTGATATTTCTTCACAATTGCAAATAAATTTGTTCCTATCCTTTCCACAAATTGGACACAAACCTTTGCAATCTTCCTTGCACAAAAGTCGACTAGAAAGTTGAAGATACAAGTTGTCTAAAAGCGGTTCGTCAAGATTTACACACCCTTGCAAAATGAGATAATCTTCGCTATCATGCGAGTCGTAACTCTCCACAAAAGTTTCTTTTATATCGAACACAAAATCTTTTTCAAACTCAATGCCACAATTGTCGCATAAACAAAGGAGTTTAACCGAAGCCTGCCCGTCTAAATACAAGTGGTCGTTGAGATATTTTATGGTCCCAATAATGTGAATATCGCTTATCGGTCTGCAATTCCTATCCAACAAAACCTCTTGATTTAAAGGACTTGAGACGTCAAAGGGTTGCTCAAGGCCTTCGTTTGTCTTCGCTTTAAGAATATTTAACAACATAGCATACATATGATACAAGGTTTTTAGACAATTGTCAATGGTTTTTACTTGACTTTTCAATAAAATCTAGCGATAAATATTTTTTGAAAGCGACATATTAAAAAACACCAGACATGCTGGTGAATTTTATTTTTCCACTTGGTGGGCAGGGATGGATTCGAACCATCGAAGGCTCAGCCGACGGATTTACAGTCCGTTGCATTTGACCGCTCTGCAACCTACCCAAATGTCGCAGTAGTTGGTGGATATAACATTCCTGATGAAATATTATACTGGGTGGAAGACTACTGCGACTGGAGCTAGTGGTCGGAATCGAACCAACAACCGGCTGATTACAAATCAGCTGCTCTACCATTGAGCCACACTAGCATATTAAATATAGAAAACCTTTTGGTGCCTTGGGGCGGAATCGAACCACCGACACGGGGATTTTCAGTCCCCTGCTCTACCGACTGAGCTACCAAGGCCTGCGGGTTTACGATTGTTTAAATCGTAATGGCGACTTGGAAGAGACTCGAACTCTCGACCTCCGCCGTGACAGGGCGGCGTTCTAACCAACTGAACTACCAAGCCATAATTTTAAAACCAAAGCAACTCTTAACCCGCAAGGAAATACTTTGGTGGGCCTTCAGGGACTTGAACCCCGGACCGACCGGTTATGAGCCGGTTGCTCTAACCAACTGAGCTAAAGGCCCTTTTGCATTTATTTTTGGTCGGGGTGGAGAGACTCGAACTCCCGGCCCCATGGTCCCAAACCACGTGCGCTACCAACTACGCCACACCCCGCTTCATAAATGCTCTTAAATCTTACAATAAGATAAAACAAAAGTCAACAATTTTTTAATGTTTTTTTTGAAATTATTTAATTTTTTTTAAAAAATCGAAAAAAAACAAAATTCGACAAAATTTGCCACCACCATCTTCCACAAATGTTTTATCCTAAAAATAGAAATTTTGTAACACATTTCTAGATTTTGTGCAAAAACTTATAGTCTAAAAATTTACTAGCATATTTTTGATAACTTCTATTGAAATTTTTACAAAATGGACATTTAAAAGGAGAAAAAAATGGACATTAAATACAGAAATTACAACAACGTTCTCTACGTTATGCTCATAGGAGAACTAGACGAGCACACAGCAAAATATACGAGCAAAACGCTTGACGACCTATTTTCGTCCACCATATCAAAGCAAATTATTATTGATTTAAGTGAGCTAAAATTTATGGATTCGACGGGGATAGGCGTGCTTATTGGGAGATATAAAAAAATGAAAACAAAGGGTGTCAGTATATTTATTTCCAACCCTTCCTATCATGCGGAAAAAATTTTTAAACTCACAGGGCTATATGAAATTATGCCAAAAATATCTTAAAAGGAGCAAAATTATGAAAGAAATAAACAAAATGGAACTTAAATTTAAAGCAATTAGCGAAAATGAGGCGTTTGCAAGAGCTACCGTATCTGGGTTTTGCTTGATGCTCAACCCAACAATTGACGAACTGACGGACATCAAGACTGCGGTGTCGGAAGCGGTGACAAATAGCATCGTGCATGCTTATCCCACAATAAAAAAGGGGGATATTGCCTTGTCTGTTGCCCTTTTTGACGACAATTCTATCAAAATTGAAGTGCGAGATTTTGGCGTTGGAATAAAAGATATTGAAAAAGCAAGACAACCATTTTTTTCAACAAAGTTGAACGAAGAACGTAGTGGAATGGGCTTTACAGTTATGGAAAGTTTTATGGATAGTTTAGAAGTTAAAAACGAAAAAATGGGCGGGGTGCTTGTTGTTCTCACAAAAAAAATAAATGATAATGAAAAAATGAAAAAACTTGGTTGAAAGTGAGGCGAAAATGCTAGAATATGACGAAACATTGAAACTTTTAAAACAAGCAAAACAAGGTGATGAAAAGGCAAAAAATCGTCTTATAGAGTCTAATTCCCCACTTGTCAAAAGTATTGTGAAAAGATATAAAAACAAGGGCGTTGAATACGAAGACTTGTATCAATTGGGGTGTGTTGGGTTTGTAAAGGCGATAAACAATTTTGATGAGTCTTTTAACGTAAAATTTTCCACATATGCCGTCCCAATGATTGCGGGCGAAATAAAAAGATTTCTACGAGACGATGGAAGCATCAAGGTATCGCGTTCGATAAAAAGCAAGTATTATCAAATACAAAAATATATCGACGAATGTAAAGCACAAAACAAAGATACCCCGTCGACTAGCGAACTAGCAAAAGTTTTTAAAATTGACGAGCAAGAACTTATGTTTGTGTTGGAGTCTGCTCGTATGCCTGTATCAATTTACGACACGCTTGGCAAAGAGACGTCTTCCAGCCAAATGGTGCTTGATAAATTGTCAAAAGGTGACGAAAGCGAAGACAAACTCAACAAAATGATGCTACTTGACACGATAAAAAGTTTAGAAAGCAAAGACAAAAAACTTATTTTGTTGCGTTTTTATCGTGATAAAACACAAAGTGAAGTAGCAAAAATACTTGGAGTTTCCCAAGTGCAAGTGAGTAGGCTTGAAAATAAAATTCTCAAGAAAATGAAAACCAGACTTGAAGGGTAAAATTTAAAATACAGCCCGTTTATGTTGTCTAGAAAATTTTATATTGGGTGAGAAAAAGCTGGGCACACGAGTTGTGGGGTGAAGTTTGATATTATCCACTTGGGTGAGATAAAGCATGTACACGAGTTGGTTGACGGGGGCGGAGCCCTTGCAGGTTGCCCCCGCGGGCAACCACATTTGCGGGGGCAACCCCGCAAATGGAATTGAACGAAGTTCAATTCGCAAGGGCTCCGCATGTCTTTTCACTCTAACCCCACCTTCATAATTTTCATCTCTTGAGACCCTCTAAAAATCTAACAACGTTTCCGACGAACGCCTATAATATAAAAAAGCCCTTGCAAAAAGGCTTTTTTATTTTACTTGGTGGAGATAAGCGGTCTCGAACCGCTGACCTTTTGAATGCCATTCAAACGCTCTACCAACTGAGCTATACCCCCAAAAAACGTTGCACAAGGCAACATATATTTTTTTACCAATTATGTAGTGCTGTATAAAACGCACCACACAATTCCTTTATAGGATAAATTATTTTTTCAATAAAATCAACTAAAATGACAATTAAATTTGCGACAAATATCGCATTGTTTTATTCCTTTATCAATAAAAATAATTTTTTTAGTTTTTATTGTAAAAATAAATTATTCTTCGACTTCTTCGTCTGGCAAGTTGACGTTGTGATACACGTCTTGCACATCGTCCAAATTCTCAAGTGTGTCAATCATTCTCAAAAATGTTTCCGTTTGTTTTTCGTCAAGGTCAACATAGTTTTGTGGTATCATTGTAACATCTGTTGACAAAAATTTCAAGCCCTTCCCTTCCAAACTCTCTTTTACTTGGTGAAAAGCACTTGGTGTTGTAATGATTTGAAAAACGTCTTCGTCGTTCTTCACATCTTCTGCATCGGCCTCTAAACACATCTCTATCAAATTTTCTTCGTCAATAGAACCGTCGTTTTCTAGCACCAACAAACCTTTTTGGTCAAACATATACGACACGCACCCATTTGAGCCAAGACTCCCGCCAAACTTATCAAAAGCATGACGCACGTCGCCCGCTGTTCTATTTTTGTTGTCTGTTAGACATCTTACCATAACGGCACTGCCACCAACGCCATAACCTTCATAAGTTATTTCTTCATAATTTACAGCCCCCAACTCCCCGCTTGCCTTTTTGATTGACCTTTGGATATTGTCATTTGGCATATTGTTTTGTTTTGCCTTTGAAATAATATCTCTAAGTTTTGCGTTGTTGTTTGGATCCCCACCGCCAAGTTTAACGGCAACGGCAATTTCCCTGCCTATCTTTGTAAAAATTTTACCCCTTACGGCATCTGTTTTGCTTTTTGTGGCTTGAATGTTGTGCCACTTTGAATGTCCTGACATTTTCTTCTCCTTAATTTCCTATTCTATTGTAA
>CAVHMC010000051.1:0-7556 GCA_963636895.1 Oscillospiraceae bacterium
AAAGGATACAATATGGGCTTTTTTTCAAAATTAAAATCTGGACTTAAAAAAACAAAAGATGCACTTATGACAAAACTCAATGCCGTTTTTAAAGGCGGAGATATTGATAATGATTTCTACGACGACCTTGAGTTTGCCCTTATTTCTAGCGATATGGGGGTGGAGACAACGCAAGAAATTATAAAAAATTTGAAAAATAGAATTGTCGAGACGCATTGTTATAAAAAGGAAAAAGCAAGGGAACTTTTGAAAGATATTATGGTCGAAACTTTGACCGAAGTTGATAAGAAGGAATATCAATATCCTTTGATTATAACGGTCGTAGGTGTAAATGGTGTGGGCAAAACCACAACAATAGGCAAACTCGCACATTATTTTAAAAAGCAAAAGAAGTCAGTTACTTTGGTGGCGGGGGATACCTTTAGGGCTGCCGCAAGCGAACAACTTGGCGAGTGGTCAAAAAGGGCTGACGTACGTATAATCAAGCACGACGAGGGTGCCGACCCTTCGGCAGTTGTGTTTGACGGGATAAAAAGTGCCAAGGCAAAAGGCACAGACGTCTTGATTGTGGATACGGCGGGCAGGCTCCACACCAAAGTCAATCTTATGGAAGAACTCAAAAAAATCAATAGGATAGAAGATAGAGAGTGGCCAGAAGCTATGAAACTCAACTTTATTGTCCTTGATGCGACAATAGGGCAGAATTCTCTTGTTCAAATTTCCGCTTTCCGCGATGCAGTGGGTATAGACGGCATTGTGCTTACCAAACTTGACGGGACAAGCAAGGGCGGTATCGTTTTTCCAATTATAAAAGAACTTGGCACACCTGTGTACTTTATTGGCGTGGGCGAAGGTATTGACGATTTGGAAGATTTTGACGCAAGTGCTTTTGTTGACGGAATTTTATAAAAAAGTCAAGAAAAAGTACTTGACAAGATTAAATGAATAAATATAATAAGTATGTAAAGTAATTTTGCTTTACGTGTAGCCTATGGAATTAGAACAAAATTTAAGGATAAGTTTACTTTTGGAGTTTTATGGCGAGTTGTTGACCGACAAGCAAAGGGAGACCTTGAAGTTGTTTTTGGACGACAATTTGTCTTTAAGCGAGATTGCTTCTATGTTCAAAACTACTCGGCAGGCCATTTGTGACCTTGTGCGTAGGACGGAGAAAATTCTTGAGAATTATGAAGAAAAGTTGCAACTTTTAGCTAATTATGAGATTGTTCGTTCCAAAATCGAGCAAGGTTTGTCTCTTCTTCAAAAAGGCGACAAGGCGGACATAGAGAAGGCAAAAGAGCAATTTCAATCTATTTTGGAGGTGTTATAAAATGTCAATGTTTTCCAATCTTTCAATGCGACTTAATCACATTTTTTCGCACCTTACGAATAGGGGGAAACTGACCGAACTTGAGATAAAAGAAGCAATGCGTGAGATAAGGGTCGCTTTACTTGAGGCCGACGTCAACTATCTTGTGGCAAAGAATTTTATTGCAAGAGTGTCCGAAAAAGCTATCGGGCAAGAAGTTATGACAAGTTTGACCCCGGGTCAACAAGTTATCAAAATTGTTAAAGACGAGCTTGTCACTTTGCTAGGCACTACCAATAGCAAACTTGCCGTTTCAAGCAACCCACCTACTATTATTATGTTGTGCGGTTTGCAAGGGAGCGGAAAGACTACGATGTGTGGCAAGTTGGCAAGTTTACTCAAGTCTCAGGGCAAAAGACCTATGCTTGTGGCTTGCGACATCTATAGACCTGCCGCCATCAATCAACTTCAAGTCGTGGGAAAGAACGCCAACGTTGAAGTTTTTGAAAAAGGCACACAAGCCCCATATAAAACATGCAAGCAAGCTATTGACTATGCACGTAGCAAAATGTATGATACAATCATTGTGGATACAGCCGGTCGACTATCTATAGACGAAAAATTGATGGACGAGTTAAAGACCTTAAAAAAGGAAGTTAACCCCAACGAGATTTTGCTTGTGGTTGATGCTATGAACGGGCAAGAGTCGGTGAATGTCGCAAAAACGTTCGACGAAGCACTTGATATAACGGGTGTTATCTTGACCAAACTCGACGGAGACACAAGGGGTGGCTCGGCACTTTCGATAAGCGAAGTGGTGGGCAAGCCTATAAAATTTTGTGGCGTGGGCGAAAAGTTGAACGACCTTGAACCTTTCTACCCAGATAGAATGGCGTCAAGAATTTTGGGCATGGGCGACGTTTTGACACTTATCGAAAAAGCACAAAATGCGGTAAGTGAAGAAGAAGCAAAACAACTTGAAAAGAAATTTCGAGAAAGTTCGTTTACTTTCGAAGATTACCTTGTCCAAATGGAAAAGCTCAAAAAAATGGGCAATATCAACGACCTTGTGGGCATGATACCGGGGCTAAGCAACAAGTTGGGCGGGGTGACAATTGACGAAAAAGACCTTGCAAAAAATAAGGCTATCATTCAAAGCATGACCGCAAAAGAAAGACGAAACCCAGACCTTATTAAAGGTAGCCAAAAGAAACGAATTGCAAACGGAAGTGGTACGCAAATTCAAGACGTCAATAGACTTCTCAAACAATTTGAACAATCAAAAGTTATGATGAAGCGTATGAAGTCGGGCGGGCTGAAGGGTTTGAAATTTTAAGCCTAAAAATCTTAAATGGCACAAAAAATGTCAAATTTCGACCTAAAATACCATGTTGTGCAAAATGCAATTAAAAAGGTTAAAAATAATAAACGCACAAAAAATAAACTTACAAGGACCTAAATACACGAAATTTCGGTAGAAAAAGCAATGTAGACCTAGACAAAAATAAGAGATCTATAAGTTTAAGACAAGAGCATTTCAAATATTCTTTTACAAGTTTTTATAAAAGATTTTAAAATAATTTTAAAAAGGACGTAAAGATGAAAAATTTGACTGATGAACAAAGGCTAGCCGAGTACAAAGAGACAAGGGAAATGGTAAAAAGTGGAGACACTTTAAGACCTGTCGCGACCGAACTTTCTATCAAAATTGGCGATTATGCTCTCTCAAGATTACGATATTTAGATGATATTTACAACCATGCTTATGTCGAAAAAAATTACAATTATATTTTAGACGAAAAGGGTATCCCTTACAAAATTTGTGAGACTTTTACCGGCAATGGGAACAATAAGTCAAGCGAAGTTTTCGAGATAAAGAACAGCGAAAAAGTTTTAAAAAATCTCAAAGAAACGTTAATTTTTATCGACACATCAAAAAAATTTCCATATTTCTTGAGATATAAAAAAATTGGCGAACAAGTGGAAAATGAATTGAAAGGTTGTTTTGAACAAGGTGATTTTTCAAATATTGCATTGCCAGATACCGTTGGTAGAAAGACTATTGATAAAATTGTCGAAAGGTACGAGTCAAAAATTTTACCTCAAAAAAGGAGAACTCTTGACGACGCTACAAAGCCAAGAACCTTAAAAACCGCCGAAGAGTTTGAAAATATGGTCGGAATACTCAAAACAAAAAAGACAACATATAAAGATATTGAACAAAAATTGGAATAAAATATATTTAGTGTTATGTTGCGAATTGAGTTTTAGCAAAATGGTTTTTACAAGTTTTTATTAAAAAATTTGTCGAAATATATACAAAATAAAGGAGAAAAATTATGGCAGTTAAGATTAGACTTACAAGACTTGGGGACAAAAAGAGCCCATTTTATAGAGTCGTAGTTGCAGATTCTAGGACAAGTAGAGACGGGAAGGTTATTGATAGCCTTGGCTATTTCAATCCACTTGTAGAAAAAGACAATCTCAAAATCGACACCGAAAAGACTCTTACTTGGCTCAAAAATGGTGCTCAACCAACTGAGACTGCAAGGACCTTGCTCGTCAAAGCAGGTGTTTACGCTGAGACTCCAAAGCCTTATTCAAGCAAGAAAATTGTACCAAAGAAGAAAGACGCTAAAAAATAATTTACAAGGAGATTATTATGGAAGAATTATTACACTACATTTTAAGTAGCCTTGTAGAGAATAAAGACGCGATTTCTATCGAGTGCAACGAGGAACCAAACGCCATTGTTTTGACAGCTGAAGTTGCTGAGAGTGATGTGGGCAAGATTATTGGCAAAAACGGCAAGGTTGCACAAGCAATTAGGTCAATTTTACATTCTGCTTGTTACAAAGACGGCAAGAAAGTAATTTTTAAAATAAAAAGGTAACAATTTTTATAAAATGGTTGAAATTGCAAAAATTCTAAAACCACAAGGACTAAAGGGCGAGATGAAACTCGACCTTTTTCTAAAAGACGAACAAACTTGGAAAAAAATTACACAAGTGCGTCTATCTGGCACTGATTATATGGTCAAATCTATTAGGTTTTACAAGGGATTTGGCTATATTTTGTTGTGTGGAATTGATACTATTGATATTGCCGAGAAATTTAGGAACAGGTGCATTTTTGTTGACAAATCTCAACTCGAAACCGATAAAAATGAGTATCTTATTGACGACCTAATTGGGTGCGAGTTGCGGGATAAATTGGACAATTTTGTCGGTGTTGTGGAAAGCGTGGAGTGCTATGGGGCTACAAATATCATAAATATCCTAAATTGCGGGGCAATGCACAGTTTTCCTTTTTTAAAGAAAGTTTTGGTTGATGTTGACGTCAAAAATAAAAAAATTGTCGTTGACGAAGAAAAATTAAAAGAAGTTATGATATAGGTTTTTTATGAAAATAGACATTTTAACATTATTTCCTGAAATGTTCGAAGCACTAAATTGCAGTATTTTGGCACGTGCACAAAAGTCAAATTTGCTCGAAATAAAGCCAACAAATATTAGAGATTTTTCACTTGACAACAACAAAAGGTGCGACGACTATTCCTATGGCGGTGGTGCGGGCATGATTATGACCCCACAACCCCTTTTTGATGCAATAAATTCTGTCAAGACTACCAATAGTTATGTTGTTTTTATGTCACCAAAGGGAAAAATGTTGACACAACAAAAGGTGGAACATTTGGCAAAAATGGGCAAAGATTTGGTGGTGGTTTGCGGGCATTATGAGGGAATTGACGAGCGTATTATCGACTTGCTTGTTGACGAAGAAATTTCTATTGGCGACTATGTTCTAACGGGCGGGGAACTTCCCGCAATGGTGCTTGTGGACGCTATTTCTCGCTATGTGCCGGGAGTGCTTGGAAATGAGGATACAACAAACGTTGAGAGTTTCTCCAATGGTCTTTTGGAGTACCCTCAGTACACTAGGCCATACGATTTTATGGGCTTGACCGTTCCAGACATATTGCTCTCTGGTGACCACAAAAGTGTCGACACGTGGAGACTAGAGCAAAGCCTTGAGACGACAAAATCTCGTAGACCCGACTTGTACGAGAAGTATATTTTGGAGCATGGCGACCCAACAAAAAAGCAAACAAAACAAAAGAAAAAATAGGTTTGTAAATTGTTTTTTTAAAAATTAAAAGTACATGTCTTTATTAAAAATATACTATAGAAAATTTTATTTTGGCACAATTTTGGCACAAAAATTGTAATATTTGGGGGTAAAAATGGCAGTTATAAATTGGTTTCCGGGTCATATGACCAAGGCTTTGAGACAAATGGAAAAGGAACTTAAAAATGTTGACCTTCTCCTTTATTGTCTTGATTCGCGTGCACCTTTATCTTGTCTTAATCCAAAACTTACAAAACTTGCAAGCAACAAAAAAATTATCTATATCTTAACAAAAGTTGACATGGTGGACACCCGTGACTTGGACAAATTTAAAAAGCAGTTTTTGACGGATAATTCAAAATTTTTGGCTCTTAATAGCGTGCAAAGTGGTTCGGGCAAGAAAATTTTTGATATGGCAAACGAACTTCTTAAAGATAAATTAAATTCTAAAAACGAAAAGGGCATAAATTATGAGCCAAAGGCGATGGTGGTGGGTGTGCCAAATGTGGGCAAAAGTACTCTTATCAACAATCTTTGCGGTCAGTCAAAAACAATAACAGGCAACCGCCCGGGCGTCACTCGTGGCAAACAATGGGTGGTGACAAGGGAAGGGCTTGTATTGCTTGACACCCCAGGTACACTTTGGCCATCTTTTGAGAACGAAAAAACGGCACGAAACCTTGCATATATAGGCTCCATTAAGGACGAAGTGCTTGATTTGACCGAACTCGCTTTCGCTTTCATCAAGGATATTTGCCCAAAATATTCTCAAAATTTGCAAGATAGATATGGCATATCAATCGAAGATAGTGATGAAACTTTGGATATTTTCGACAAAATTTGCAAGGCACGCAACTGCTATCTCAAAAAGCAAGAACTCGACTACGATAGATGTGGGCGAATGATTATAGATGATTTTAGAAAAAATCGTCTCGGCAAGATTATTCTTGATTGAATTTTCAACGACTTATTAAACTTAAAACCTTTTAAAAATACGGGAGAAAATATGTTTGAATACGAAAATAAGTACAAGTCTATCGGGCTTGTGGCAGGTATGGACGAAGCGGGTAGAGGTCCGCTTGCTGGCCCTGTGGTGTGTGCTTGTGTCATTATGCCACTTGAAAAGGATAAAATAATTGACGGGATAAATGATAGCAAAAAACTTACACCAAAGAAAAGGGAAGAACTTTTTGAAAAAATTGTAGCGACGGCTATTGCTTATTCTATCATTGAAGTTGACGAAGAGACCATCGACCGCATAAATATCCTTCAAGCCACAAAACTTGGCATGAAAAAGGCAGTTGAGGGTTTGACTGTCAAGCCTGCAGTTGTTTTGATTGATGCCGTAAAAATAGACTGCGATATTCCACAAGAAGACATAATTAAGGGCGACGCAAAGAGTTACAACATAGCGTCGGCGTCAATTTTGGCAAAAGTTTATCGTGATAGACTTATGATAAATCTTGCAAAAACCTACCCAGAGTATCATTTTGAAAAGCACAAAGGCTATGGCACAAAGGACCATATTGATGCTCTCAAAAAATATGGCAAATGCAAAATTCACCGCAATAGTTTTATAGGGCATTTTGTTGACGTCGACACAAAGGATAAAAATTATGTTTAGAAGCAATTACAAAGAGTACAAAAAGTCCAATGATTATGCCTTGGGAAAACTTGGCGAAGACATTGCGTGCGATTATTTGATAAGGAAGGGTTACACAATCGTCACTCGCAACGAAAAAAATCTTATGGGCGAGATAGATATAATAGCAACCATTGACGACATGCTTGTTTTTATCGAAGTTAAAGCAAGAGAAACCACCGATTTTGGTTTGCCACAAGAAGCGGTGACACCACAAAAGCAACAAAAAATAAGAAAAACTGCAACATATTATCTAAAAAGAAGAAAACTTCTCGATAAGGTCGCATGTAGATTTGACGTTATTGCAATTATAGCAAAGGGAAATAATTTTAACATTGACCATATTGAAAATGCTTTTTAGTGGCACAAAATTTGGCACTTTTTGACCTAAATTTATGTGTTATAAAAATAAAATTAAAAATAAAAATATATGTTGTAAAAAACAAAAATATATGTTAAAAAAATAAAATCATATGT
>CAVHMC010000052.1:0-7553 GCA_963636895.1 Oscillospiraceae bacterium
AATGAAGAAAGAATAAAAACAAGGCAAAGACTAATTAATCTCTGCCTTGTTTTTCAAATTTTGTATTTTTTATTTAATCTTCATCGTTTTTATTTTTGTTAAAAGCGTTTTTGGCTTCTTCCTTTATTAAATTTGCCCCTTTTTTTATTATGTTTTGAGTTGGTTTGCAAAAAGTTACAATTGTTGCCCCCAACATGCACCCCAAAATTATTCCACATAAAACGTCACTTTTCATATTTTTTCTCCTTTCTAAATGTAGTATTTGCAAGTCCTAGTTAAAACTTTCCTTACAATATATGTAAAAACGTTTGTTAATTTTTTTGATAAATAGTAAAATAAATGTATAAATTTAAAATGTAGGTTTTGTGACTTATGTTTTATTTGTGGCAAAATTTTGTTGATTTATGGTATCAATTTTTTGCAAAAATGAAAATTTAAAGGGGAATAATATGTTAGAAAATATGGACGAAATTATGCTCGAATTTGAAGATGGACTTCAAAAAAGGGTGGATAGGTTAAAATACGAATACACGATGATTAGGGCTGGTAGGGCAAATCCTAGAATGTTGGACAAAATTCATGTCAACTACTATGGTTCCATGACACCACTTAACCAAATGGCGAATATCTCTGTGCCAGAAGCGAGAATGATTTTAATTTCTCCATGGGATATAAGTACTGTAAAGGAGATAAACAAGTCCATTATGGCAAGCGACCTTGGCATCACTCCTACTGACGATGGGAGGGTGATTAGGCTTGTTTTTCCTGCCTTGACAGAGGAAAAGAGAAAGGAAATCGTAAAAGACGTCAAGCGTATTGCCGAGGAAGCAAGAATTGCTGTACGAAATGATAGAAAGGATATTCTTGAAAAATTTAAATCTGCTGAAAAAGATAAAAAACTTACAAAAGATGAACTTGATGATGCAAGTGACAAGGTTCAAAAACTTGTGAATAAATTTAATGGCATTATCGACTCTATTTGTAGCGAAAAAGAAAAAGAAGTTATGGAAGTTTAGCAATAGATTTTATTTGGCAAATAAAAAATATACTTGGGTATATTGTGAGACAATTGCTTTTAAATTAAAACTATTTAAACAAAACTATTTTATAAACGAGACTATTTTAAATTAAAATATTTTAAATGAGAGACTTATTGTCCTTGTCAAAAATTTTAAGAAATCGTGGCAAGGTATAGCCAATGTAAAAATTTAAAAAATAGAATAAATTACAGTTAAATTTTTTAGGAGACGTTAGTATGTTGTTTAGAAAAAAACTCAAAAAAAACATTGACATGTCGAGACTGCCTACGCATATTGCTTTCATTATGGACGGCAATGGTAGGTGGGCAACCAAGCGTGCCATGCCACGTAACTATGGCCACAAAGTTGGCGTAGATTCCTTGGGTGCTGTGATAAGACATGCTTTGAGTTTGGGGATAAAAGTTGTGTCCTTTTATGCCTTTTCAACGGAAAATTGGAATAGGCCACAGGAGGAAGTCGACGAGATATTTAGGCTTATGGCAGAGGCGATTGAGAAAAAACAGCAGTGGTTTGTTGACAACAATGTGAAATTTACGACGATGGGCGATTTGTCGAGACTTAGTAAACCCTTGCAGGAAAGTCTTTGCAATTTTAAAGAAAAGACAAAAGATAATTCCGCTATGGTTGTAAATATTGCTATAAATTATGGGGGAAGAAACGAGATTGTGCGTGCTGTCAACAAAATGCTTGAAGCGGGCGTAAAGTCTGTTGACGAAAAATCTTTTTCCTCGTATTTAGACACAGCCTCTTTGCCTGACCCTGACCTTGTGGTACGTACGAGCGGGGAGCAACGTCTTAG
Organism: Oscillospiraceae bacterium; assembly: GCA_963636895.1. Taxonomy (GTDB): domain Bacteria; phylum Bacillota; class Clostridia; order Christensenellales; family UBA1242; genus UBA7862. The sequence continues at coordinate 1,840 of CAVHMC010000052.1, forward strand.
CAACTTTATGCTTTATCAAAACGCTTATGCGGAGTTTTATTTTCCAAAGACCTATTGGCCTGATTTTAGGGAAAAGGAGATGGACGAAGCAATTATTGAGTATCAAAGTAGAAATAGAAAATTTGGGGCAATAAAAAGAAAGTAACAAGTAAAAAGTACTTGTTTTTTGTAAAACAATATCAAACGTTTTTATAAAATATGGAAAAAGATATTTAAGTTGTCTTTTAGCTTTTAAGATATGTTTTATAATCAAGGCCTGTGTAAAGCTTTAAGTAACAAAGAGCAATAAATTTAGAGCATTTTAAAAATATTAAAAAGGCAAAAATATAGCGGGAAATAAAAAAATTAAAAGCGAAAAATAAAAAAACAAAAATTATAAAATCAATAAAGATATTCTTTTCTATGAGAATAAAGTTAGGCAAAAAATAATTATTTTCTTTTGTTGTTAAATTAATTTGACTTTTTGAGCCTTACGTGCTATATCTAAAACGTTTATAGTAAAATTAAATTTAAGAAGGTACTACTAATATGGATAATAAAGTAAAAATGGGATTATTGTTGACATTGTTTTTGTGTGCTTGCCTTGTTTTGCAATATTTCTTTAATTATGCAATAGATTTTGTCGTGTTTTTCCTTTCTTTTGTTGCTGTAAGGGAAATGGAGAAAATTCAACTAAAAAGTGGCAACCCTACTTTTAAATATGCGGGTGAACTGGGGTGCTTTTTGGTGTTTGTTTCCGCCTTTGTTGGGATAATGTGCGGATTTAGTGCTACGGTCATCATTGCTATGACTTTTGGTGTTGTGGCTATTTTCTATGTTGCTCTTCTTTTGGGGTCAATGTTCCTTATCAAAAAGGATATGGAAGAAGACCAATTTAGAGTGGTGACCAATATGTCTGTCAAACGTTTTGCTGTTTTTAAATCTACAAACACGTTTGTCGTCTTGGTTTATCCAGCACTTTTGATGTTCTTTATGTATTTGATAAATCATTTTAATCAAATTGGCTTGACAAATTTCGACAAGGCAACTTCTGGCGTCCCTATGGGGTTATTTGCACTCGTACTTCTATTTATGGTTGCTTGCCTGACTGACACCTTTGCCATGTGCTTTGGTAAACTTATAAAAGGCAAAAAACTTTGTCCAACTATTAGCCCAAATAAGACAATTTCTGGAGCATTGATGGGGCTTGTAGGTGGCATTGTGGGTGCACTTGCAACATATTTTGTTTTCTATTTTATTTTCAAAGACGTCTTTTCGGCCGTTGCTTTTTGGAAGTTCATTATTGTGGGCTTCTTGGGAAGTGTTATCGCACAAGGGGGAGACCTTTTGGAATCCTTGCTTAAAAGAAAGGCAAATATAAAAGATTCTGGTGAATTTTTTAGAAGTCATGGCGGGGTGCTAGATAGATTTGACTCTATTTTATTCAATATTCCTTTCATCTTTGTGTGCGTTCTTTTGATATTTTAATGATGTAGTGTAGATTTTGATATTTTAAAAAAATTGATTTAGGTTTTAAAAAAGTTTGAAATTTTAAAATATAGATTTGCTAAAAAATATATGTGCTAGAAGTTGGTTGTAATTTTGTTTTAAATAAGTGTTTTGCTAAAGAACATATTTAGAAAAAATAATAATAAAAATAATATAGGGAGTTGTTTGTGGGCGTTTTTGATTGGATATTGTATGTCTTTATAGCTATTTGTGCATTGCTTTTTATGATAATGATTCACGAGTTTGGACATTATACAGCAGGCAAATTGCTTGGTTTTAAAATAAATGAATTTGCTATAGGTTTTGGCAAACCTTTATTTAAAAAGACCAAGAAAAATGGCGAAGTTTTTTCGCTAAGGCTTATCCCTTTAGGTGGGTTTTGTGCTTTTGAAGGGGAAGACGAAGATAAACCAGACGTCAAGGGTGCTTTCAACACAATGCCGGTGTGGAAAAGGTTGATTGTGCTATTTAGTGGTGCTTTTTTCAACTTTTTGTCCGCCCTTGTTTTTGCTGTAATTTTCCTTATGGCAAGCGGTTATGTGGATAAGGTTCAAGTGACGAGTGTCCAAGTCCCGACTGCAGTTGAAGCTTCTCAACAAGAGTGGATAAAAGAAGGCGACATAATTTTGGCTGTCGATGGGGAATATTGCAACCTTGTTTACGACAAATATTTTACTAATATGGTGTCTACCTATGATGAAGGGAAAGATTTTGTGGTCAAAGTCAAGCGTGATGGCAAGGTGATGGACATTACTGTTAGCAAACAAATAACAAATACATTGCCAAATTCAACAATTGAAAATAAAACTGTCTTTTCTGTCGACGGACTTAGTTATTCTTGCTATATCGAAAAGGGTGACGACAACAAGTTGCAAGTTGTAGAGTTTACAGATGGAGATGTAACAAAAGTAAAGACAAAATACGCTGTTGGCGAAGACAATAAGGTCGTCATAAATGGAAGAACCTTGACTGTCAAAACTTCTAAGTCTGCCGATGATGTAGAGACTTATACTTTGGAAGGCGCTGTGCTAGGGGTGTCGACTGCATATTATAAGTATGGCTTTTTTGAAGCGCTTGGACATACCTTTGTATTTTGTTTTCAATGGGCGTGGAAGATTATCCTTATTTTGTGGCAACTGTTGACAGGGCAACTTGCGATTACAAGTCTTGGTGGCACTGTAACGACTGTAATAACTATGGCGGAAGCGACAAAAGCCAATTTTGCCAACCTGCTTCTTCTTTTGCCTTTGATTTCGATAAATTTGTCAGTCTTTAACTTGTTGCCAATCCCAGCGCTTGATGGGGCGAGAATGGTCTTTGTGGCAATAGAGGGTATTCGTGGCAAGCCAATAAACCGCAACGTGGAAGGTTGGATACATTTTATCGGGCTTATGGTTTTACTTGCATTTGTTGTTGTAGTTGACATTCTTCACTTTGTGCTTTAAAATACTTTTGTATGAGTAAAGTTGACGATTTTCTTAATTTTATTAATAAAAAAACTTGCAATAGATATGAGTTTCTCCGTCTAAGGCAGGTTTTTTTTGATAAAAAAAATAACACATGCATCATAAATCTAATGTATCCGAGTTCGATGGACTTAAGTAAAGCACAAAAAGATGAGATAACATCTATTGTAAAAGAATTTGTTACGATTGATGGCTTGGTTGAAGTAAATATAAGCAAATGTTTTATTGAAAATGACCTTATTTTGACTTTTATAAAGAAGTTTTTACAAGTAAACAGTCCTTTTGTTTTTAGCACAATTGATTTTGACGAAATTTGCATAAAAATTGATGGAGATGTGAATATAACTATAAATCTTTCGCCATCGCTTTATGATTATTTTGAAAAAAATAATTTATCGAGACAACTTTTGGAAGCGTTGCAAAAAAATTTTTACGCACAATTTAACGTAGATTTAAATAAATTAAATAAAAGGGAAGACGTAAAAGATGAGGTTCTTGCCAATCGCTTTGAAGAAATGCAACTAAAAAGTGATATTGACGGGTTACTTTCTCGCACACAAGATAAGTATATCGTGAGCGAAAAAAAAGTGGTTGTTGGCGAGGAAATAAATTTCAACCCAAGGCATATAAGTTCTATTAAACAAAATTTTGATAATTGTGTTGTCGCGGGCCAAATTGGCTTTATCACCGAAAAAACCTTTAAGTCAAAGCGTTTGAAAAAAAATAAAGATGGTACCAAAGAGCCTATGGAAAAACCATATTTTAAATTTCAAATAAGGGATAATACAGGCACTCTCCATGGTGTAATTTTCCCAAGCGTCGCAAATTATCATAAGATGCATTTGCTTGCCAATGGCAACACCGTTTTGGTGCAAGGGCGGGTCTCAAAATACAACGATATTTTTGAAATTTCGGCTAAAAATATATCTTTGTGCGTTATCCCAGAAAAAAATCAAATTGAACAAAATATTGACCAAAATAGCATTGTAGACTATCGGTATGTTAGACCACAAAAGTATTATTCTCAAAAACAAGCCAACCTTTTTGAAAAAAATTGTTATTCAAAAGAAGCAATGACGGGCTCCTTTGTTGTATACGATTTTGAAACAACGGGCAAGGATCCGCAAGTTGATGATATTGTGGAAATTGGGGCTTTAAAAATTGTTAAAGGCGAGTTTATCGAGGTTTTTTCCACTCTTGTTAAGCCAAAAAGAAGCATTTCCGCTGAGGCAATGAAAGTAAATAAGATAACGAACGAAATGGTCGCAAATTGCTATCCAATTGAACAAGTAATTAGAGATTTTTATCTATTTTGCAAGGGGTCGCAAATGGTCGGTTACAACTCCATCGCTTTTGATGCAATTTTCTTAAATAGGGCAGGGAAAAGCGTCGGGATAAATTTTGAGAACGAGCAAATTGACTTGTATTTACTTGCACGACAAAAATTAAAAGGCTTAAAAAATTATAAACTTGGCACCGTAGCGAGTTATCTTGACGTAAATTTAATTGATGCCCATCGTGCCTTGAACGATGTTCTTGCCACCGCCGAAGTCTTTATGAAATTGTATTGATTTATGTCTTTTTATTTTTAAAATTTTCACTATTTTGGCAAAAAAGAAACCAAATTGTCGAGTCGTTTTTAATTTTAAAAGTTATATAAAATTTGCCTTTTAGATAGAACGTAGATAATTTCGTTATTCGCACACCTAAGACCGATTAACTTTGCTATTTAATAAAAAACCCCCGCAAAATTAGGGGGTGAGATTTTGGTATAGTGGCGGGAGTAAAGCCCGCTTTTTAATCACTCAAGTATAGATTTGAGCTACACTATCTTTGCAATTTGCGGATACGAGTCTATACACAACCGCAAACAGCCATGGTGGAGACAAGCGGAGTCGAACCGCCCACCTTTGCAATGCGAATGCAACGCTCTACCAACTGAGCTATGCCCCCAAGTGTCTTTATTATAGTACACCCATTAAAAAAAATCAAATAAAAATATAAAATCGCATAAAATTTTTGTAAAAAGTTAAAAAAAGTAAAAATTAAAGATTTATTTTTTAATAAAAAGATTTTATTGCACACAATTTACACTTTCTGGAAAGTTTTGTTTTGCTTATCTACCATTAAAAAAATAGACAGTACATAATTGTACTTTCTGGAAAATCTGCTTTGGCATATTTTCAATAGGGGAAAAATATAAGCACTACAAAATTCACATCTTTTGGAAAATTTTGTTTTGGCTTATCTTTACAAGAAAAAATAAACATTGCAAAATTATGCTTTTGGAAAGGCCTTTTTTTTTGCTTATCTGCACAAGAAAAAAATATATTGTACAAATTACGCCTTGTGAAAGGTCAGGGAATATGGCGTGCAAGCCAAGAAAAGTTTTATTCTCAAGAGATATTGGTGTAAAAAATTTCCATATTCAAAAATTAAGAGAAATATTATTTGATTTTTTTGCGACATTGTGCTAGTATTTAAAAGCATGATTTGATTGCAAAGTAGAAAGTAGATTTTTGTCGCGGAAATAAATTTATACATTTTTATGTTCTCGTAGCTCAGCTGGACAGAGCACTTCCCTCCTAAGGAAGGGGTCAGGCGTTCGAATCGCCTCGGGAACACCAAAGCCCAAATCGGCAAAATTTAAGTAGGTTGTCTTAAGACACCTATTTTTTATTCTACAAAAAAAGACCAAATTTGGTCTTCAAAACTACTCATTTATCTACTATATAAATGTGTAGTTATGATACCATTTTG
>CAVHMC010000053.1:0-7542 GCA_963636895.1 Oscillospiraceae bacterium
ATATAAAAAAATAAAAATATGAAAGGAACAAATAAAAAAGACAAGCAAAACTCCAAGTTTTTTATAAAAGAAGATGAAAAGTTGGAAGATTTGCTTATAAAAGATTATAAAATTTTGCAAAGTGACAAAAAATATAGATTTTCTCGTGATAGCGTTTTGCTCGCTGATTTTTGTGAGATAAAAAAAGACGATTTTGTTGTAGATTTGTGTTCGGGGTGCGGGATAATTGCTTTTTTATTAAAAGTCAAAAACCTTCAACAAAAAATTGTTGGGCTTGAGATTGATAAAGATTTTGTAGATATGGCAAACCGCACAAAATTGTATAACAAAATGGATAATATTGATTTTGTGGCGGGCGACGTGAAAGTGGCAGAAAAATTTTTTACTAAAAATAGTGTAGACGTCGCGGTGTGCAACCCACCTTACTATAAAAATTTGCCCACAAATACCATATGCCTAAAGGCTAGGGCAAAATACGAAGTAGATTTGACGCTTGCAAGTCTTCTTCAATCAGTGGGCAAGATTTTAAAAGACAAAGGCAAACTCTTTATGTGCTATCCCTTTTCTCGTTTGCAAGAGTTGTGCTTTGAAGCGTTAAAAAACAATTTAACCTTAAAAACTTTAAAATTTGTTGAAAATTCTGGCAATAAAAATATTTTGGTCAAGTTTGTTAAAAATGGTAAATTGGGAGTAAAACTTGAGTGAGTTTACTCCTTTTTTATTGCCACTTTTTTTGCCATTGTTTAAAAAATGTTGAGCAAAATTTAAGTGAGTTTGCCTTTTTATTTTGATTATCTTTAAAAAGAGAAATTTTTTGTAATGTTTTTGAAAACTATATTTATCGCCTTGTTGTGCTTTTAACAATTGTCAATTGCGGGCTATCCTTTTCAAAATTAAAATAAAAGTAACGTATAAGGCAAATTTTAAGTATTTTTTTGTTTCAAAAATATCAAAACAAAAATAGTTTTTTAAAAATATTACATTATTTTACAAAGAAGACAACTAATAATTGTGCCTACAAGGGTGGCTATAAGGGCACAAGGTATGGCATAAAAAAGACGTTTTACTTTTACTTGCGATAGATAAAGTGTGGTGACATAAAACACCGTATCGCAACTGCCCACGATTACGCTAGCACACCTACCTATGTAACTATCCACCCCATAAGTTGAAAAAATGTCGTTGAGTATTGCAAGACTTCCGTTGCCCGAAAAAGGCTTGAGTAGGACAAGTTCGCACAACTCGCTAGGAATCCCTACAAGCGAAAAGGCGGGTGCAACCATACGTGCTATAAGGGTGGCTAGTCCACTTATTCTAATAAATTGCACCATAATCATAATGGTGACTAGATAGGGAAAAATGCTAATTACCAAAGGAACGCTTTGCTTTGCACCGTTGACAAACGAGTGGTACACGTTGACATTTTTCATCTTTGCATACACAAAGGTAAATAGTATTAAAATTGGGAGAAGATAAATACTCATTTGGTTCCTTTTATAAACTTGTCCTTTTTATTTGATTTTAAAAATTTTTTTTATTTTTTTAATTTGTATTTTATTAATATTTTTTTATATAGTTTTAGTATCCTATTTTAGATATTTTTTTAATTTTATCTTGTTAAATTTTGCAACGAAATTTTTTTTGTTTTTTTACTTATATTAATATTTGCTTTTTTTAGGGTAGGTTTGTTCTCTTTTTAATTTTTACACACAATTTTTTAATTATAACAATGTGTATTGTTGAAAGATAAACATGCCTAAAATTATTTGCTTTTGCATTTTTTCTTTTTAAATTTTTCGCAAAGTAGTGCAAGCGAAATGCCAACAACCGTCGTCAAGATGGCGGTGATTATGGTGGGGAGAATTATGTTGCTAGGGGACGCGCTCCCCGCAGTTATCCTAAGCCCTATCACTGTTGTGGGGAGAATTTGCATTGAAGTTGAGGCAAAAATTATAAGCATCATCATAGGTCTATTGGCGTCTCCACTCCCGTCGTCAAGCCTTTGCATTGCCCTCATTCCGAGTGGTGTGGCAGCCCCGCCCATTCCCAAAATATTGCAAGAAATATTCATGCAAATAAGTTCGTTTGTTGCGTCGTCTAGGTTTCCAAATATTTTTTTTGTGACGGGGGTCAAAAGTTTTGACAACTTTTTGTTTATCCCGCTATCTTCCATCACTTGCAGTATGCCAAGCCAAACGGAATAAATAGCACATAGACTAAGGCAAAGTTTTAGAGTACTTTCGCTCGCTTCTAGCATGGAAGGCAGTACAATCTCGGGGTTTATATACAACAAAACGCAAATTGAGGTAACAATAAGCCAAAACCAAATCTTATTCATAATAATAGTTATGTTTTTTACAAAAGTACTATGCAAAAAAGTTGTTTTGTGATATATTGATTTAAATAAAACTTATATAAAAACCTAAATGACAAAAATTATAGAGAAAAAAATAATGGGCAAATATAAAGTTTTATGATATGCTTTTTGAGATTACAAAGAAACATTTGAGAAATTGAAAAATAAATAAAATTTAATACAAAGTTATTTTTAGAAGGTTTTGATAGATTATGTTAGATGCACATTGCCATATATATGACGAAAAGTTGAATGATTGTAGAAAAGAATTGTTGGAACATTTATCTAAAACGGGGCAAATATGTATTTGCAGTAGTGACAATATTGAAAATAGCAAAAAAAGTGTGGAATTGGCGGACAAATATTTCTTTATTTATGCAACAGTTGGCACGCACCCGCATGAAGTGGAAAACTTTAAAGACGAAGATTTAATAATTTATGAAGAAATGCTAAAAAACAAAAAAGTTGTGGCTGTGGGGGAGATAGGGCTAGACTATTTTTATGACAAGGACACAAAAGAAAAACAAAAGGAAGTGCTTGTAAAGCAAATAATTTTTGCGGATAAAATGGACAAACCTTGCGTTTTTCACATAAGAGAAGCAACGGAAGATTTTATAAATATTTTAAGAGAGAACAAAAAATATTTCAATAGGCCATCTATGATGCACTCGTTTAGTGGAAGTGTTGAGACCGCCAAGTTTTATCTTGATATGGGGTTTTACATTTCTATCAATGGAATTGCAACTTTTAAGAATGCGGGGAAGATTTTGGACGTGATAGCATATGTTCCGCTAGAAAAGTTGCTTATAGAGACGGACAGCCCTTATCTTACGCCTGTGCCTCATCGCGGAGAGACAAATAGACCCGAGTACGTCTACTATGTGGCGGAAAAAATTGCACAAATAAAGGGCATGCCTATAAAAGACGTGATAAAACAAACGGAAGAAAATGCAAAAAAATTGTTTGGAATAAAATAACTTCTATCAATTGTTTGCAAGGACGTAAAAAAATCAAAAAATAAATTTATATTTATTTTAAAAATTTTTAGTTGAGATTATTAAATTTTGAATTGCCTTACAAGGTATTTATTAAATTTAAAAGAGTTGCAAAAGCGGTTTGACTTAAAAATTTTTATAGAAAAGGGAAAATATGCAAGAAAATAATTTTAGGTTTAAAAAAGAATTTGGTCAAAACTTTATTTTTGATAAGGTTTTTTTGACCTCGCTTGTAAAATCTTTTTGCATAGATAGTGCTTCAAATATTTTGGAAATTGGGGCTGGAATGGGGACTTTGAGTGAGTGCTTGGCGGACAATTTTAAAAAAGTTGTGAGTTTTGAGATAGATAAAACCTTGATAGAGCCTTTGAGTAAAATCGAGAGTGAACGAGACAATTTGCATTTTGTTTTTCAAGATGTTTTAAAAGAAGATATAACAAAAATTGACAATATTTTTGGCGGGGAAGATTATTATCTTATTGCAAATTTGCCCTATTACATTACTTCTCCCATTATTTTTAAATTTTTGCTTGAGACGACGCATTTAAAAGAGATGTTTGTTATGGTGCAAAAGGAAGTGGGCGTGCGATTTTGCGGGGAAGTCGGTTCAAAAGATTATGGCGTGCCAACTGTTGTGTTGAATACTTTTGGAGAAACAAAAATTGTAAAAAATGTGGGTAGGCAAATGTTTACCCCGCCTCCAAAGGTAGACTCTTGCATTATCAAAATTACTCTTGATAAAAACAAGTTTAACGTGAAAAACCCACAAAAATATCACCAATTTATTTCAAAATGCTTTATGGCAAAGAGAAAAACATTGTACAACAATTTGTGCTTGGCGGGTGTCGCAAAATTTAAGGCAAAGGAAGCAATTGAAAGATTAAATCTCTCTGCATCTATTCGCCCAGAAGAAATTTCTTGTGAAAATTTTGTGAAATTGTATAGTGAACTTTCCGAAGACTTTAATTTTTAAAATTTTATATTTTCCTTAAAAATGGCAAGGTTGTTATTTAAAACAAAATATTTCCCACACCTTTAATAAGTTTAAAACATATAAATAGCATAGTAAAAAAGACTTTTTTTGACAAAAAAAGCAATTTTTTTTGTTGCAAAAATGGTAAAGTAAACAAAAAGGCAGGTAAAATATGCAACTAGCAAAAACTTTAATTCTAAATAATGCTATGGATAATTCGTTTAAGGCAATTGTTAATTTGAAGTCCTCTGGAAGAAGCGAAATAAAATTTTTTAACAAAGGTAATCTTCCTAGGAGTCTTGCACTTGGAATAAAACAAGATAAAAAGATTGTAAAAATTCCTTTGAACGTTGACGGAAATAGCGGAAATTTTGACATAAAAGATATAAATCTAGCGGACAAAATTCTATGTGTGGTTGTCGACGTGTCAAATCCCTTTTGTCCAGAGATTATTTTGAGTGGCAGTCAAAATTCCACGCAAGCAAACTCGCACATTGAGAGTGCCTTTGTGCAAGTTAAGCCCAAGGACACCGCTCCCTTGTACGAACAGCCAAGTCAAGACAGTATAGAAGATTTGATTGACAAAAATTTAAAGGAAGACGAAGAGAGTACATATTTTGATGCTTGTGCGGGGTGCAAATATCGTGAAGCCTTTTACAGCGAAGGGGGAAGTGTTTGCTACAAAAAAAATATTTTAGAGAAGAATAAGCAAAAAGACGCAAGCGGGCAAGTTTCTACCGCAAGCCAAGATATCAACACTTGTGACACATCAAAGATAGACACTCAGAAAAGTATAATTGAACCTTTAGAAGAAAAAACTATGGAGCAAACTAAGATAGAACCCTTAAAAGAAGAAAACAACACCTTTTATGAACAAGTAAAACCACAAATTGATGCACTTTTTGGCAAATATGAGCCCTGTGATGACTTGTGCCAAGTGATTCCATATTCAAAATGGGTCAAAATTGTGTACGATAAGGAAGGCAACTTTTATGTTTTGGGACTAATTTTTGATGAACAAGGCAACGTCTTGTACATTTGCTATGGCATGCCAGCAAAAGACCCTAATACCCCGCCAGACGAACTAGAAGAGTATGCTGGTTTTGTCCCAAAAGACATTATGTATCCCGATAAAGATGGCTATTTTGTCGTGTGCCAAGATGGCGTGACGGGCCGAACTCTCAAAATTGATTTGATATAGTTAAATTATAGGAAGTAGTTTCGAGACAAGTTTAAAATTTGTACTATAGACTTGCAAAGACCTTGCTTTGCATTTCTAATTTGAATAACTATCAGTTTTGCTCGTGAATAAGTTTCTAGACAAAACCTTCGATAATATTTGCAATTTTAAATTAAAAATCAAGAAAAATACATTCAAAAGACCTTGGCTAGGTTATTTGAAAGCATCTAAAAAGGCTAAATTAAGATAATTTAAAATACCTTGCACTTATTTGGGTCTAAATAATTGACAAATGGATAGAATTTTGATAGTATGCTTTTGTTAAAGGTCAAAATTGGGCTTAAAATTAAAAATAATTGACCTTTTAGACAATAATTTGCATAAAAAGAGGTTTTGGCTTTGAAAAAGAAAATTGTAGCACTTCTATCATTTGTTTTTATGTTTGCACTTGTGCTTTTTGGGTGCAACTCTATTCATTTGTCTGGGGGACCAGACTCAACAGATACGGTCTACGGCAATGGCGGGTCGGCTGTTGTAAAAGGTGACTATTTGTATTTCGCAAATGCTTTTGTAGATTATACGGCTTTAGGGCACAACGACAATGTCTATGATGCGGGGAGCAAGTACACCCCTTATGGCATTTATAGGACAAAACTCAATGTTGATGGGACTGTTCCTCTAGATTCGGAAGGCGTGCCTGTCAAAGCAGACCTTTTGACCTACAATATTGGCGGTTACGAGTACGCAGGTCTTTATATCTTTGGCAACTATTTGTATTACACAACACCTTTCACGAATATAACGAATAGCGATGAGACAAAGACCGGGCGTGTGAGAGTGGAGAGAGTGGCTCTTGACGGCACTTCTCATGAGATTGTGTACAAGTTTGACGACTATACAAGTGATTGCGAGTACGACATGGTGTACATTGACGGCAATGTGTTTATTATTTACAAAACAAGTGACAAGGATATAAAACTTATCTCTATTGATACAAGAAAAAGTCGCAAAGAGACAACTGTCGCAACTTCCGTTGAGTCGTATGCTATTTTTGAACAAAAAAACATTGAAAGTGACAATGTTGTCGCCGACATAAACAAATTTGTCTATTATGTCGTGAAAGAAGACAACGACTATGTTATCTATAGGACAAACCTTCTCACCAAGACAAAAGAAGAATTTTATAGGAGTTCTTCCGAACTTGTTTTGAAAGAAGTTAAAAACAATAAAGTTTATTACACAGAAGACGGATATATTTATTCGAGAATAGATAAAAACACCTTTAAGAAATATTCTGATATTTCAACATCTAGCAACGATATAAGTTCTATCTCAAGTTATCTTGTCGTAGACTTGACAGGTAGTCTTGACAAAGGCATCATTGGCGTCAACAAGAGCAACTCCAACTATTATGTGACATACTTCAATGGCAATGTTGCAAGACCACTTGACCTTGCAGAAGACACAACAAAGAGTATAACCTTGGTTGCATATATAAACGATTGCATTTTCTATCAAATAAGCGGTGATGAAGCCCTTTATAAACGCGAAGTGAATTTTGTTATTGAAAATGGCAAATACGATGTAACAGGTGTAGGCGAAGCCAAAGTGATTGCAACAAGTTTTTCCGCAACTATAAACGAAAAGACTATACTCGATTTTGACAACGAAAGGATATATATTTACGAAACCTTGGACAACAACCAATACCTAACCATGTACATGATTGACGAAAATTTGTCCTATCTAGACGGCGAAAAGGTCGTGGGGCAATACATTGGAAATAAATAATTTGACTTGTTTTTCGGTTAATTAAATTAAAGTATATTGCATAAAAAGAATTGATTAAGTTAAAGTATATTTTATACAAAAAGTATCGAAAAAATAAAGATATAGGTTAAAGAAAAATTATAGATAAATTAGAAAATTAGATTGGTTAACTAAAATAGCTCCCTTTTTAAAGGGGGCTATTTTACATTAGGTTCACCCAACTTCCACCCAACTTCCACCCAACTTCCACCCAACTTCCACCCAACTT
>CAVHMC010000054.1:0-7531 GCA_963636895.1 Oscillospiraceae bacterium
TTAATATGTTATGATTTTTTAAAAGGTTATTAATAGAAAAATTATAATTTTTTTAAAAAGTTATCAAAACAATAGTTAAAAATTGATAAAAAATTGAGATTTAATCTTTAAAAAACAAAAAAATTTTCAATATTTGCTACTTCAATTGTATCCTTGCAAATTTTAACTAAAATAACAAATTTTAGGCAGAAGCATCGGCCTTTTTCTCCGCCTTTTTTCTCACGAACTCAGGCTCGGCACCCTTGTCTATAAACGGAGCCCCAATAACGATACTGTCGATAGTTTTGTCTCCCGGGGCGGAATACATAAGTTTTAGCATACTGTCTTCCAAAATTGTTCTCAATCCACGTGCGCCCGTCTTGAGTCTCATTGCTTTTTGTGCGACCGCTTTGACAGCTTCATCTTTGAAGACCAAATTTATTCCGTCCATGTCAAACATTTTCTTATATTGTTTTGTAATGGAATTTTTTGGCGCGACCATAATCTTTACAAGGGCTTCTTCGCTTAAATCGTGCAACGCACAAGTAATAGGCAACCTGCCCACAAACTCTGGGATAAGGCCAAACTTGTTTAGATCGCTTGGTTGAACGTCTCTAATCAAATTGTACGTCTCTTCGTCTTTGGTCAAATTGTTGTCGACACTTCCCCCAAAGCCAAGAGAAACGGTAGATTTCCTTTTCTCAATAATTTTATCAAGCCCTACAAAAGCCCCACCACAAATGAAAAGTATGTTGGTAGTGTCGATTTGCAAAGTCTCTTGTTGAGGGTGCTTTCTTCCCCCTTGTGGTGGAACGCTTGCAACGGTGCTTTCGAGAATTTTTAGTAAAGCTTGTTGGACGCCTTCGCCCGAAACATCTCTTGTGATTGACCTATTCTCGCCCTTGCGTGCAATTTTATCAATCTCGTCGATATACACTATGCCACGTTCTGCTTTTGCAATGTTGTAGTCCGCATTTTGAATAAGTTTTAGCAAAATATTTTCCACATCGTCGCCCACGTAACCCGCTTCGGTTAAAGTTGTAGCGTCGCAACTAGCAAATGGCACTTCCAAAATTTTTGCCAAAGTTTTTGCAAGCAAGGTCTTTCCGCACCCCGTTGGACCTATCAATAGTACGTTGCTTTTCTCAAGTTCAATTGGTTGCTCGTCTTTGTGAACCTTGATAGAACTGTTGTAATTTATTCTTTTATAATGATTGTAAACAGCGACAGACAAGACCATCTTGGCCTCGTCTTGTCCTATGATAAAATCGTCAAGTTTTTCCTTAATCTCATGTGGAAGTGGAAGCTTGATTTGAGAAGAATCACTGCTATCCGCCCTTTCGTTTTTAATAATCTCCTTGCAAACATCAATGCACTCATCGCAAATAAAACTCTCTCCGTCTGGGCTTGCGATAATTTTTTTAGTCATTGCTTGCGATTTCCCGCAAAACGAACAAAATAAATCTTTTTTCATTGTTACTCCTTTTTTTTGCCTTGCTACCCCAAAGGTAGCGTTTAAACTTTGCCTTTGTGCAACAAATTATTTTGATTTCTTCCTTGTGACGAAAATTTCGTCGATAAGTCCGTATTTTTTAGCTTCTTCCGCTGTCATAAAGTTGTCTCTATCGGTGTCTTTTACAATCGTTTCAAGGGGTTGCCCTGTGACTTCGCTCAAAATTTTGTTGAGTTTTTCTTTGGTTTTGATAATGTGTCTTGAATGAATCTCCATATCGCTTGCTTGCCCTTGAATACCGCCAAGTGGTTGGTGAATCATAATCTCACTATTTGGCAAAGCATATCTTTTGCCTTTTGTCCCACTTGCAAGAAGAAAAGCACCCATTGAAGCGGCGAGCCCGACGCAAATGGTGACGACGTCGCACTTGATATATCTTATCGTATCAAAAATTGCAAAACCTGCGGTGACGCTTCCCCCCGGGCTGTTGATATACAAATGAATATCCTTGTCCGGATTTTTGCCTTCTAGATAAATAAGTTGTGCTACGACGATATTGGCAGTTTGGTCCGTAATCTCGCCTGTGATAAAAATAATCCTATCTTCTAGCAAACGAGAATAAATGTCGTAACTTCTCTCTCCTGTACTTGTTTGGTCTACAACCATTGGAATAACCATTGTTTTAATCTCCTTTATAATAATAAACTTTTTTTTGTTTTTTAATCAGTTTTATAAAACTATAGTTGATATGGTGGCACGCAAAGGTCGCATTTTGCGACAGCAAAATGCGATAGGTCCCTTCGCGGGTCGCGAAGGGCCTTGCATAGAGCGACCGCAACGCCTGCGGTCGCTCTATGTCTTTGCGTGCCCTTCAACTAATCTATTTTATTATTCTCCTTCAAGAATTTCATCATTTTATTAAGAAGTAAACTATTTGCAAAATAATTGAATTGTTCTTCGCTCATATTTTTTCTTAAATCGTCCAAATTTTTTGCTTTTTCAGTTGAATGTTCGTTGTATTTGTTTACAAGTTCTTCATCTGAAATATTAAGTTTTTCAACTTCCATAATTTTTTCAAGAACAAGCCTTGTTTTAACAGTTCTCTTTGCGTCGTCAACTCTTGACTTTTTGAGTTCTTCCAAAGTTGTATTGGCATATTTCAAATATCCGTCAAGGTTCAAACCTTGATACGCAAGACGGTGTTCAAAATCATGAATATAATCGTCTATTTGTTCCAAAACCATAACTTCTGGCACGTCCACTTTTGCATTTTCAACAATTTGGTCTATAAGTTTACTCTCGGCCTTGCTCTTTTCTTCCTTTTCTTTTCTATCAAGAAGTTTCTTCTTTGTGCCTTCTTCTAGTTCCTTCAAAGTAGAAAACTCGCTTACTTCGTCGGCAAACTTGTCGTTGAGCTCTGGCATAACCTTTTCCTTAACGTCTTTTACAGTGACTGCAAAGGTTGCTTTCTTTCCACTCAAATTCTCCGCTGGGTAATCTGCTGGGAAAGTGACAACGACGTCTTTCTTATCGTCTTTTTTTGTGCCAACAAGTTGGTCTTCAAAATTGTCAATAAACGAGTGAGAACCGAGTTCCAAGTCAAAATCAGTGGCTGACCCGCCATCAAATTTTACGCCATCAATACTACCCGAAAAGTCAATCGTGACCGTATCACCGAGTTTTGCTTCTCTTTGAGCGGAAACATATTTGACACGAGACTCCCTTAAATGTTCGAGTTCGTGGTCAACTTCTTCTTTTGTAACTTTTGGCTTTTCGCTCTTTATTTCAAGTCCCTTGTAAGCGCCGAGTTCAACTTCTGGCTTGTTGGTTATTTTTAAAGTAAGTTGGAGCCCGCTATCGTCAATTTTGTCAATGCTTATTTCTGGGTTGCCAACTGGCTTAATGTCCTTTTCTTTTGACAAAACCTCAAGATAATATCTATAGAAACAGCCGTCGATAGCGTCATCATAAAAAACTGTGTCGCCATAAGTTTTTTCGATAACCTTTCTTGGTGCATGCCCCTTTCTAAAACCTTGAATATTGTACTTGCCCTTGTTGTCATTGTAGGCTTTTTCGAGTGCGTCTTCCCACTCTTTTTTCTCAACATTAATTGTAAGTTGAGTTCTTTTATCTTCTAGTGTTTTTTTTGTGTATTTCATTTTATCTTCCTTTTAATATTAGCAACATGCAAATTGTGAAACAAATAACTTTGCTTATAAATTTACATACTACAAAGATTATATCAAATTATTTTCTAAATTTCAATCATAAATGACCGACTTTTTAAAATAAAACAAAAAAATCGGTCGTAAAATGTAAAATTTTAATCGAAAAAGATTGAAAAAAGACTAAAACGTTCCTAAAACAACAAAAATATGTATATAAAATTTTTAAATTTTGCAATGATTACCTACTTTTTTATCACAATAAAACAACAAAGGAAGACCTTTTATTCTTTTAAATCAAATAGCGAAACAAAAGCGCCATGCCAAACGAAATATTCATGATGCCAAGCAAAGCAAAAATAATCATTGGAGAAAAAGTGGAAAATTGCGACCACGATTGCTTGAGTTGAGTCTTTTTTTGCCCTTCTCCGACATAATAGACGCTTTCGTCATAGTCGAGTTCACGAGCGTCAAAGTAATCTTTTTTGGGGTCAACGTCCTTTGTTTTTTTGTATTTTGCTTTAAATATTGCAAAAAGGTAAAAGCAAACGATAGACAGGATAAAAAAGCCCGCCACCATGATATATGTAGATATTACTCCCAAAATTAGCAACAAAATACCAAGGCCCGTCAGCGACAAAATTATCCAATTTTTTTTAAAAAATGCTTTAAAATCTATTTTCATCAAGTATCACTCCCGTAACATTATCACAAAAAAAGGAAAACTATTATCAATATAACAGCAATTACAAGAACTATCGTGTAAGATTTCTTTCGCCTAGACTCCGCATACATAAAGGCACACGACATTGTGACGATAAGGCTAAGATAGAGTGCTATCCTATCACACCAAACTTTGATAGACGCATTCCAATTAAACACTTTTGCACTCGACAAAAAGCCCAAAACAAGCGACCCTGCGATAAGAAGAATCGCGATATATGCAAGCAAACTTAATATTTTTTTTGATTTCATTATATTTTTCCTTTTTATAAAATTTTGTTAGTTTTTTATTTTAAATATTTTTTTTCTCTTGAAAGTATTTTTGTTATATTTTTTATCTCTTGTAAATATCGTTGTATCTTGAAAGTATTTTTTTATTTCTTGAGGGTATTTTTGTTTTATTTTTTCTTTTGTATATGTGATATAATTTGCTTTTATAGATATAGTGTAATTTATTTTTATTTATTAATCAAACTTTTAAAAGCCAAGTTTCTAAACTTTTTTCAACGTTGCTCAACTTTTTTTCACGTTGCTTAACTATTTTCCCGTTAATCAACTTTTTTCAACATTGCTTAACAATTTTTCGTCAAACTTTAGACCTTTTTTAAATAAATAATCTTTAAAATAATCGGGCAAGTCGCAGGTAAAGGACATCTTTTCTCCTGTTCGTGGGTGAGTAAAAGATATTTTATAGGCATGAAGCAGTTGCCCCGCAAGGTCTTTTTCTTCTTTTCCATACAATTTATCGCCGACAATTGGGTGCCCAAGGTATGCCGAGTGAACACGAATTTGATGCGTGCGACCCGTTTTGAGTTCAAAAAGTACAAGGGACACGCCACTATTGTAATCTGCCACCTTGTAAATGGTGTGAGCAAATTTGCCTTGTCCATAAGGTGACACCACATATTTCTCATAATTTTTTTTGCTTCTATCAAGATAGGTCTTTATCTCGCCTTCCTGCTCCTTGAATTTGCCATAAGCAACGGCGACATATTCCCTTTTGCAAGTCTTTTCTTGAATTTGTTTTTGAAGTGCAAGGTGAGTAAAATCGTTCTTTGCAACAAGCAAAAGTCCCGACGTATCCTTGTCTATTCTATGTACTATTCCCGGTCTAATTTTGCCATTGATACCGCTCAAATCTTTCACGCAATAAAGCAAGGCGTTGACGAGCGTGCCCGAACAAATCTTACCCGCTGGATGCACAATCATGCCTTGTCTTTTGTTGATAACAAGCAAGTCTTTATCTTGATAGACGATGTCGAGTGGAATATTTTCAGGCAAAATGTTAATAGGCTCCAATTCTAACAAATTGACGGCTATCTTGTCGCCTTTGTCAAGTTTCACGCCCGCTTTTTGTGGCGTTTTACCCTTCAACAACACTTGCCCCGACTCTATAAGAGTTTTGACATAACTTCTTGTGCAACCTTCCAACTTTTCACTCAAAAAAACGTCAAGCCGAGTGCCAATAAAATCATTTTCCACTTCAAAAATCATTTCTTTTCGCCCTTTTCTTCCTTATAAACAAACAAAATGTATATTGCAAGAAGCACAACACCCACGCAAAGAAAACTATCCGCGACATTGAAGGTGGGAAAATCAACCCAAAACTCAAAATACAAAAAGTCACGAACACCGCCAAGAAAAATTCTATCTATAAGGTTGCCCAAGGCACCTCCCACAACAAAAGAAATTGCGATGGAATAAAGAAGATGATTGTTCTTCCATTTAACTTCAAGAAAAACGACCAAAAACAAAAAAATAAGGGTAAAAATAATCAAAACCCACATGCTGTCGCCCATCATTCCCCATGCACCACCAGTGTTTAAAGCCCCCGCCTCACGACAAGAAATTATGTATGGGATAAAAGTCTTGTTCTCGCCATAAAATAGAGATTTTGTAATCAAATCAAGAGCCACAACAAGTGCAATTAATAGAGTTTTTAAAATGTAATTTTTTTTCATATCCGCCACCTATGACTTTGATTGCGTCATAATATTTATACCTTCTGGCACCATCAAAAATAGGTCCCCTTGCAGTCTTTTTATGCTACCTTTCAAGGCATACACAGCCCCAGAAATAAATTGCAAAATTTTATCCGCATCGCTAGGGTTGAGTTTTGCAAGGTTTACAATGCACGCTTCTCTACGTCTCAAGCATTCCACGAGAAGTTTTATGTCGTTGTTATCCTTTGGGGCATAAATTACAAGATTTTTGCCACCAAGACCGCCCGCTATGTCAGAAAATTGCGAAGAAATATCCTTGGAATCTTTAAATTCCTGCGTGGAAAAAGTTTCGCCAATGCCGTTGTCAAAATTGCTATATTTTTGACTTGTTTCTTGTGGCTCCTTATCTTCTTTTTCGCCTTTGAAACCCATACCTTTCATAACCCAATTAAATAACCCCATATTTTATCTCCAAGATAAAAATATATTATCACAAAAAAAAATTAAAGTAAAACAATTATACCTTGTAGAAAAAAATTAGATACAATAAAAAAATTTATTGTTTAAAAACGATATAAAATATTGAAAATTATCGCAAGAACGACATAAAAACCGCATTATACAAAAAAAATTATGCAACCGACATTGCATTTTCGAAGCAAGAGACTACGTCTTGAGACAATAGTTAACGCTTTGAAATAATGACTGACATATCTCACACCGCACATAGAGAGCCAAGCAACAGTTGACACTTCGAAGTGACATATCGGTATCTTACCATAGTAATAAACAACTCTACCAATAGTTCGCTACTCCATATGTAGAACGGCGAGCAAGAGACGACATCTTGAGACCAACAAGTCGACGTCTTGAAACAGCAACCGACATTTCTCACACAGCACACATAGAAGAAAGCCAAATAATAATTGACATTTCAAATAAATAATTAACTCTCCACATGCAGAGTAAATCACAACTTTTGTCACACCCAAATGAAAGATTTGAGCAACAATTGGTCTCAACACACGACATATAAAAAGGCGGGCAAGAAGTTTGCATTTCAAGACAACAATTACACAAAAAGTATGTTTTAACAACCAATAAGTAAAAAAATAACATAAAAATATGGCGGGCATAAGACCATTTTTTAGCCCATGAAAGTCCAAATCTTGTGCCAACGCCATATTTTATATACCATACATTATATACTTTTTTTATTTATAAAGAATATTTTATGAATAATATTGTGTTGAACTTATTTATTTTGT
>CAVHMC010000055.1:0-7504 GCA_963636895.1 Oscillospiraceae bacterium
TAAAGTTGACTTTCTCGACCTCGGATAGTAGTGACGCAATTTCTAGCGATTGCAAGGTGGTACTAAATGAAGACAAGTCAAAATTCAAAATCGTGGGTCCAACACCAATTATCGAGACAACAACCACGTCGTCGGCAAATTCGACCAGTAATGAAAGGACAGTACTCAAAATGTCGTCAAGTGAAGGCAAAAAAACAAATAGTTCTCTTGCGAGTGATGAAAAATTTATTGAAAATGAAAATACGACGATACAAACAACTACAAGCAAAAGTACAAGAAATTCAGACTCAACAATCGCTAGCGACGAAAATTTAAGAACACCGACGGCAGACGACACGTCCGATAGCGAGACAACCGAGTCGACGGAAACAGCAGATCCAACGGGGAAAGTTGCAAGTTTGGACGGACTCAAAAACACCGCAGGTGCGGAATTTTACTACTTTTGCACAAATTCTAGTGCTGTGACAAATACTTCTTACGGCTACATAGACCCCGGTACTGTTTATTGGACTTCAACCACCGACTCAACCCTTGAGACGTGGTACGATTATACTTACACCGCTGACAGTCCTTTGCAACTTTATGCGTGTTACATGACTCCTAATTTTACAGGTGCGGAAGTTGACTCAAACAATTGTTACAACGGGACAGCAACTCAAATAGTTATATCAAACAGTGTGGAGAATATTCTTTATAGGGCTTTTTATAACAAAACAACCATAACAAACGTAGCCATATCACAAAGTGTAAAGAATATCGGCTATGGCACAAGCAATACAAATTGTGGGGCGTTTGAATCCTGCTCCGCACTTACTAGAGTAGATTTGCCTAATAGTGTGACTGCTTTAAATAATTATGCTTTCTCTAAATGTTATGGACTTACGAGTATCACAATACCCGATAGCGTGACGAGTGTAGGTAGTTCTGCTTTCTCTAGTTGCACAAGTTTAAACTATAACACAACTGGCAATGTGAATTATCTAGGCAATTCTACACACCCATATATTGTGGCAATGAAGGCAACCTCTACCAGTATCACTTCTTGTACCTTGGCAAATACGACAAAATTTATACATAGTTCTGCTTTCTCTAATTGCACCGGTCTTACAAGTATCGATATCCCCGATAGCGTGACGAGTTTGGATGCATATGCTTTTTCTGGTTGTACTAGCCTTGCGAGTGTGACAAACGGCAATAGTGTGACGAGTATAGGATATCAAACTTTCTATGGTTGCAAAGGTCTTACGAATATCAACATACCCGATAGTGTGACGAGTATAAGTGAGACTGCTTTCTTGAGCTGTACAAGTTTAAACTATAACACGGCTGACAATGTGAAATACTTGGGCAATTCTACACACCCGTATGTTGTTGCAATGGATACAACATCTACCAGTATCACATACTGCACTTTGGCGGATACGACAAAAATTATTTATAGAAGTGCTTTCTATTATTGCACTGGTCTTACAAGCATAACAATACCCGATGGTGTGACGAGTATATGTGATTATGCTTTCGAAAATTGCACTAGTCTTAAAAGTGTAATTATGGGAAATAGCGTGTCCAGTATAGATTCTCGGGCTTTCTATGATTGTACTGGACTTAAAAGTATAACGATACCCGATAGTGTGACAAGTATAGGTGTAGATGCTTTCGGAGGTTGCAATAGTCTTGGAAGTATTACAATTCCTGACAGTGTGACGAGTATAGGTTCTTCTGCTTTCTCTTGGTGCAGTGGTCTTACAAGTATTACCGTAACGAGTGGGAATAAGTATTATTATTCACAAAACAACTGTCTTATAAAGAGTTTAACAAAGGAACTACTAACAGGTTGCAAGAATTCCACGATACCAAGCGATGTGACGAGCATAGGTTATGGTGCTTTCGCTGGTTGCACTGGGCTTACAAGTATCTCTATACCAGATAGCGTGACGAGTATAGGTGATTCTGTCTTCTCTAGTTGCACTGGTCTTAAAAGTGTGAAGATAGGCAGTGGTGTGTGGAGTATGAGGAATGCTTTCTATGGTTGTAGTGGGCTTACGAGTATATCAGTAAATAGTGGGAATACGAAATTCTATTCGTCAAACAACTGCATTATAGATAAATCGACAAAGACATTAATAAGAGGTTGCAAAAATTCTACAATACCGAGCGAAGTGAATTTTATAGGTGATAATGCTTTCTCTGGGTGCACTAGTCTTACGAATATCAATATACCCGACCGTGTGACGAGCATAGGACATAGCGCTTTCTATGGTTGCACTGGGCTTACAAGTATCACGATACCAGATAGAGTGACAATTTTGAATGTTAATGCTTTCTATGGTTGCACTGGTCTTACTAGTGTGACGATGGGCAGTGGTGTGAAAGTGATAGAGCATGGAGCTTTCTCACGTTGCAAGAGTCTTACGAGCATAACAATAGGCAGTGGTGTGACGACTATAGGGACCGAAGCTTTTATCTATTGCACTGGCCTCACTAGCGTGACCTTTGCTGACACGAGCAGTACTTGGAAGATAGGCTCATATGCATCCGCTTATTCTCCGACAGACACAGGTAATAATGCGTATAGATTGAAAATGAGTTATAGTTCTTACACTTGGACTAAAAATAGTTAAATAACTTTTTCAAAATTGTTACAGATTTGGGGGTTGACTTGCGGGAAGGGGTGTGTTATAATGGCTTTGAATTAAGCCTGTATTTGATTTTGACGGTGTTTTAAGCGGTGGGCGTGATGGAAACAAGGGAGAGAGAAAATGAAGAAAAAGGGTGTTTTTGCGACAATTTTAGTAAATGCAATATCCGTTGCTTGTCTTGTTGTGGCGGTGATGTTTTTTGTAAACAATGCACAAATTTATGGTGCAAGCATTAGTTCGCTTTACTTTTCGTCGGGTGTGAAGGGGAGTGTAAGTGCGACGTACAACATGGTGGATAGGAATACGGGTGCCGTCCAAGCAACTAGCGACATGACGACGAGTGACGGGAGCAAGACGGTGGCTTTTGGGGCGACGAGAGCGTCGAGTGTGGGGTTGCTTAACCCTAACGATGGGACTATAACGCTATCGGAGAATAGCGATGTGGTGTTGACGTACTCGTTTACAGCGGACAACACTTACTATGCAGGCTTGAGCATTGCAGACGTGGGCGAAACACCATCGGAAAACATAGCCTTTTATTATTCTATAAATGGTGACGACTATGAAGAAATCGCAATAAATAGAGTGCAAAATGTCAAGATGGAAGGTGGCGAGACGACGACTGTTTCTATAAAAATACATATCGTCAACGTAAATTGCGATGCAAAAATGAGCGGGGCAATTAATTGGAATTTGACAAACGACAGCAGTGCATATGATATTCAACAAGCAAAAATAGCAAATTTAGATAGCGTAGAAGCGGTTGCTTCGCAAGCAGAATAACTTATGAAAACGGAGACACTTATACGGTGTCTTTTTTTATGATTTAAAAGTATATAATTAAATTTTTAAAGAATAAATACTACAAAGCAAAGGCTAAGTCCTTTGAAACTAGTGAAAAAATATTACACTATTCATTTTTTATCGCTTTCAAAAATTATAGACTAAAAAGCCTTTTTTAGATAAAAAAACACCACAAAATATGCGGTGTTTTATGGGGTTTAAAATTATTCCAATTCGAACTTGCCAGTGTAAAGTTCGTAGTACTTGCCTTTCTCGGCAATGAGTTGCTCGTGTGTGCCTTTTTCGATAATGCGTCCATGGTCTAGCACCATAATTACGTTGGCGTCTTGCACTGTTGATAACCTATGCGCAATGACGAAGGTTGTGCGGTTTTTCATCAAGGCGTCCATGCCCTTTTGTACAAGTTTTTCGGTGTAGGTGTCGATGCTCGAAGTGGCTTCGTCAAGAATCATAACAGGAGCGTTGGCTACCGTAGCACGTGCAATGGAAAGCAACTGCCTTTGCCCTTGCGAAAGGTTTGCACCATCGCTTTCGAGCATAGTGTCGTAGCCATTAGGAAGACGCCTGATAAAGTCGTCAGCACCAGCAAGTTTAGACGCTTCGTAAATTTGCTCGTCCGTAGCGTCAAGGTTGCCATAACGAATGTTCTCCTTGACCGTCCCCGTAAAAAGATTTGTGTCTTGCAAAACCATGCCAATAGAACGCCTTAAATCGTCTTTTTTGATTTTGTTGATGTTTATTCCGTCATATCTAATTTTGCCGTCGGCAATGTCATAAAACCTATTAAGAAGGTTGGTTATGGTCGTTTTACCTGCTCCCGTTGCACCAACAAAGGCGACCTTCTGCCCTGGCTTTGCATAGAGAGATATATCGTGCAAAACGGCCACACCTTCGGTGTAGCCGAAGTCTACATTGAATAGTCTTACGTCGCCTTTAAGTTGAATAAGTTGCTCGCCGATAGGTCTTTGTGTGTCTTTCCACGCCCAGCAATTTGTTTTTTCTTTTGTTTCAACAAGAGAGCCGTCTTTGTTTTTTATCACATTTACGAGTGTAATATATCCCTCGTCAACTTCAGGTTTTTCGTCCATAAGTGTAAAAATTCTTTCCGCACCTGCAATGGCTCGAATGATAGAGTTGATTTGTTGAGAGACTTGACTTAGGGGCATAGAGAAGGCTCTTCCGAGTTGTAAAAAGGAAGCAATAGTGCCAACACCTATTGCGGTGAACCCAAAAATCGTCAAATTTGGGATTTTGTACACCATAAGCAACCCGCCAAAAATTGCAAGAACGACATATTGAAGGTTGCTAAGGTTGCTCATAACGGGCATAAAGATGTTGGCATATTTGTTGGCTTTCATGGTGTTTAGATAAAGTTCGTCGTTAAGTTTGCTAAAATTGTCCAAAACTTTGTCTTCATGGTTAAATACTTTTATAACCTTTTGTCCACCGGTCATCTCTTGAATAAACCCCGTAGTTGTCCCGAGAGAAGATTGCAAGCCTACAAAATATTTTCCACTTTTTTTGCCAAGTCTTTTTGTTATTACAAGCATAAGTAGTAAAAAAGCGACGACAACAAGAGTTAGGTATACGCTAAGGTAAAGCATTGCACAAAATACGGTGACGACAGTTACACCAGAGGAAATAAGCGTAGGAATAGAGTCGGAAATCATGTTTTCCAGCGATTCAATATCGTTGGTGTAGTGGCTCATTATGTCGCCATGAGTATGCGTGTCAAAATATTTTATAGGTAGTTTTTGCATTTTGGAAAACATATCATGCCTAATATCTCTAAGTACGCTTTCGCTGATAATAACCATAATAAATTTATAAGTAAAAGAGGCAACAATACCTATGCAAAATATTCCACCCATGGTAAGCACACTTTTTATAAGTCCCGAAAAATCTTTTGACCCGTTTTGTAGCATTGGAGTAATAAAGTCGTCAATAATGGTCTTGATATAAGTGGAAGCGAGCACAGAGGTTATGGCAGATATCAAGATGCAAAAGATGACTATAGCAAATTGAATTTTGTGACCTTTTGTAACGATTTTTATAAGACGAGAAAAGGTCGGTTTTTTTTGTTTTTTCTTTTTCATTTATTTGTCCCCCTTCTTATTTTGACTTTCGTAAATTTCTTTATACAATTCGCTACTTTTTAAAAGTTCCTTATGTGTACCCATATCGGCGATTTTGCCTGATTCCATTATGACAATCAAATCTGCATCTTGTATGCTGGAGACTCTTTGAGAAATAATTATTTTTGTTGTTCGGGGTAGTTCTTCTTTAAAAGCTTTTCGTATTTTTTTATCCGTTTTTGTGTCGACGGCACTTGTTGAGTCGTCTAAAATAAGAATCTTTGGCTTTTTTAAAATTGCACGTGCAATGCAAAGACGTTGCTTTTGTCCACCGCTTAAATTTGTGCCCCCTTCTTCTAGATAGGTGTCATATCCTTTTTCAAAACTTTCCACAAATTCGTCAGCACAAGCAAGTCGGCATGCCTCCTTTATTTGTTTGTCAGTAGCATTTTCGTTGCCCCACAACAAATTTTCCTTTATTGTACCAGAAAAAAGCGTGTTTTTTTGTAAAACCATCGCTACGCTATCACGCAAAGTAGCAAGGTCATAGTCTTTTACATTCTTTTTGCCTACTTTCACCTCTCCAATAGTTGCGTCATAAAGCCTAGGAATAAGCGAAACGAGTGTGCTCTTGGAACTACCTGTATTGCCCAAAATACCCACCATTTGCCCCGATTTTATATGTAAATTGATATTTTCTAGACACAATTTTGAAATGTCGTCTTTGTAGGAAAAAGACACGTTGTCAAAATCAATATCGCCCGATTGAACTTTCATAATTGGGTTTTCTGGATTTTTTATTGCTTGGTCTTCATTTAAAATTTCTACAATTCTCTCAGCCGAGGGTCTTGCAATAGCGGTTGCGACCAAAATGAAGGACAACATCATAAGGGAAGAAAGTATTTGCATCGCATACGAGAACATTACTGTAAGTTGTCCTGTTGTAAGTTCGGTACTGTTGGTGTTTACAATTATTTTTGCTCCAAGGAGAGATATAAGAAGCATACTAGCATAAATAATTGCTTGCATAAGTGGCGTTGTAAGTGCCAATATTTTGCTACCTTTTGACAAATCTTGATACATTTGGTCGCCTGTGACGTCAAATTTTTCTATTTCGTGCTCTTCCCGTACATAGGATTTCACAACCCGCATGGCTCGCACATTTTCTTGTACTGTTCTATTCAAATCGTCGTATTCTTTCATAACTCTTTTGTATATTGGGTGAACATTTTTTAGTATAAGATACAACCCAAGAAGAAGTACGGGGGCAACGCATAGCAAAATAAGTGCCATCTTTGGGTTTATCGTAAAAGTCATAACAAGCGACAAAATAAGCATAAAAGGCGACCTAATTGCACCTCTAATAATCATTTGATAACTGTTTTGCAAATAGTTGACGTCTGTGGTAAGCCTTGTCACAAGCCCTGCTGGAGAAAATTTGTCAATGTTTGAGAAAGAAAAGGTTTGGATTTTTTCAAACATATCTTGCCTTAAATTTTTTGCAAAGCCAGAACTCGCTTTTGCACAAAAACTCCCCGATAGATAGCCAAATAGTAAAGAACAAATTGCCATAAGTGACAAAAGTAGCCCTAATTTTAGTATAATGGGCATGCTATTTTGGTAAATTCCTTGGTCAATCAGTGCGGACATAACGTATGGAATAAGCACTTCAAGTACGACTTCCATAAACACACACATCGACGTAAAAATAGAGGGCTTTTTGTATTCTCTTATAGATTGCATCAATTTTTTAATCATTTTTCTCTCCTTATTAGTAAAAATATTAATAAAATACTAGTTTTTGTCGCTTTTTTGCCAATTTTTAACTTATAATAGAAAACCTATGCAAATACAAAATTTACAAATTGATATTTTAATTTTGTTAAAATTTGCTTTAAGATTTTTGCATATTTTAAACGTCTTTTAAAAAACAGAGCAAAAAATACAACACAAAATATGTAAATGTATATATTATATATATTATAT
>CAVHMC010000056.1:0-7197 GCA_963636895.1 Oscillospiraceae bacterium
AAAAAAATGCAATATAAAGATTAAATTTTTTGTCCAACTTTTGGGGTGCACTTCATTTATATAAGGTATGTTTTTTGTATGGTATAAATTTTCCCCAAAATTGCATCTTGACAAGTGGGTCGGGTGCATGTAAAATGAAATTGAATTTGAAAGAGATTGCAAAAGATAAAGCGTAGCCTACATAAAGACTTGCATAAAATTGAGAAAAAGATTTTTTGTTAAGACAAGTCAAAAATGTAGACAAAGGTTGACGGGAAAGGGAATTTAAATAGATTAATATGAAATTTTGAAAAACCTTTTGCAAAAAAGTGGCTTGTGAGAAAAGTAAAATTCAAAAATTTACTGTGGGGTGCGACATAAAAAGCACTTCATTAGGGGGGGGAAGAATGAAAAAAGATAAAATTAAAGAAAGTTTGCTCACATCACTTTTCAAGGCAAGTCCATTTTTGAATGACAAGGAGTTTTCTAGGCGTGCGATGGATATGTATTGGGAGCGTGTCGACGAAGACGACGAGTTGAAGGCATTTACTTTTTTGCATTATAAAAAGTTTTACAAGAACGAAGTGTCCAAGTTTGATAGTAGACTTGTAAAGACGTTTTCTCGCGACGAAAATCAAGAGAAAATTAAGATGGTTCTTGATAGGGCATACAAGAGAAAATTTGGGCTAAATGCTCAAAATGAGTATGGGATAGACGACGAGATGTATTATGACAACATGACTTCTCCCACTAGGGATACGTACCATCTTGAAAGCAAATTTTTCCCACACGACGATGATTTTAGGTCGTCAATTCAATCTGCGCCAAAAATTCCTGTGGAAAGATTTGGTTTGATTGACGAAACGGACAAGTACAAGTTGTATTCGCAACGTGTGCTATTTAAACTCGACGAAGAAGTTATGTGTGGCGAGATTATAAAAAAGCAAGCAAAAGAGTTTAGGGGCAACAAGACGGGCAGTTCTATGATGTTTATCGCAAACTATAGGGGAATGGACGACTACAAGTTTGTGGTGGATAGGTGGGACTATAGACCGGGCGGACAACATATCAACTTTTTTGACGAATATGGCAAATACAACTCGGCGGGCTTGGCTGTGCCAAATACACAATTTAGTCATAGTCATCAAAACACTTTTAAACATAGGTCAATTTTTGGACCATTTGTGAGCCCAGACATCGCACCAACACCTATCAACAATGTTGATAAGCGCAACGAACTTATTTATCAAGATTTTGAAAGTATGGCGGATAACTTTTTGGATAATTTCAATGTTTTTAATACAAGAATTCCAACAAAAGTGCTTAATATTATTCCGCTAAAAGAGTTAGGGGACAATGTTTGCCCAAGTTATGGACGAGATGAACGTTATGTCGTGTACACGCCAAAAGGTTTTTACAAAACAATGTACGACAGCGAGGCCAACCCAGAACAATGCTTGTTGAGACTAAATGTAAAAAGGGGTGAAGGTATCGTGAAAGGTAAAAAGGGAAGAATGATTGAATTGGAGCAAGAAATATAGGCTTTATATAAAAAAAATAAGTCGTGAAGGGAAAACTCTAGCACGACTTTTTTTGTTGCTATAAATTGTTTGTGAGTGTTTTTTTGGGGGTGAAAAAATGTGAAGGGAAAAATAAAGTGTTGTTTTGTGGTTAATTGATAGAAGTTGTGTTTTTTTAGGGGAAAAAGGGTTGGGTGGCGAAAAAATGAAGGGGGTGCTTGCGAGCCACGACGAAAGTCGTGGCGGGGAGTTGCGAAGGCAACTCCAAAATTTCGCCCATGCGGGCGAAATTTATCGCAAGCACCCCCCTATAACTAATACAATTTTATGATAGTCATACTCACCATAGGTACGGCAAAATACGAATGTGTAATCGTTTGCGTAATGTTACACCCATTGAGAAACATACTCTTTTTTTGTACGTTGACAAGTTCAAAAGGCGTCGCTATGTCGTTTACGACAAAAATTCCTTGCCCCGCAATATTTTGTGCACATTCGTCTCTACTCCAAGCATTTGCTCCCGCGACAATTCTATCGCTGTCAACTTCTCTAAACGCAACGGAGACAAAATCGGTGGTCGGGTTGAAAGTCTCTCCCGTTTTCTTTACATAGCCATTAAATGTAAAACTTATATGATATACGCCAGTCTTGTTAAATTGAATAGTGTTATCGTCGCTATCAAGTGTAACTATGCCACCTTGTATAAGTTCTTGTCTCATGAGTGGAAGTCTTCCATTTGAAGTAATTTCTAAGCCTTGAACGGGGAAGTTGTTTGGGTCGTTGTTGTAGGATAAAATATACGTGCTTGGTATATCTAGCGGACCAGCAGGGCCCGTAGGTCCCGTCGGCCCCGTAGGACCAAGGTCTCCTTTTGGCCCCCTTTCTCCTACACCACCTTGTGGGATAAAAAAGGACATGTGGTGCATATTGTTTTCCATTTTGTCGACAACTCGTGCATTTTCGTCGGGTGGCACTTTTTCTACATCATCAATGGTTATCATTTGGCTTATGCCCATTTCACCTTGTGGGCCCCTTTCGCCTACATCGCCCTTTTCACCTTTTTCACCCTTTTCACCACGTGGAATTTCAAAATCAAAATAATGCACACCTTCAAAGATTCTATCGGTGACACTTGCATTTTTGTCAGGGTCGACGGAGAAGACGTTGCCCGCACGCAAGTTTTCTGTTTTTCCAGTGTCTCCTTTTGGAATGTAAAAGTCAAGGACTGTCTTTTGTCCTACTTTAGAAGACACCACCCTTGCTTTTTCGCTTGGGGCGAGAGTTGTGGTGGAGCGAACGTTAATCTCTCCACCCGCTGGTCCCGTTGGACCCATTGCACCCGAGGGCCCCGTCGGTCCCGTTGGACCTAACAATGTGCCACACTTCTTTTTTATGTCAGTTGTTCCGCAACTATAACTGAGTGGTCCACACTTGTTGCAACAATTTTTTGGTTTCATTTTTCACCGCCTATTTAATGATATTTTTAAAACGATTTTTGATACGTTGATAAACATTTTTGATATGTTGGTCAAAAATTTTTATGACTACTTTATATTTTATTTTTCTTTTTCAATAAATGTGTCACAAAACTTTAAATCTAGGGACACCAAATTGTTGCAAATCACAAAAATAAAATTTTATGAATATCCTTAAAAGTAGGAGAGAAATTATGTCCAAAATAGAAAATCAATCGGTCTTGACGTCGTCTTTTGAGATGCCAGACCAAAGCCAAAAAAGCATTGAAACAAAGAGCACAGTCTCAACCACTGAATATGCAACGGACTCTTTTACAAAGGTGAGAACGTCGGCAAAATCTTATGGCATGCCCGACGAAGAAATTATGCAAACTTTGACGCTTACCAACAACAGCGAGTACGATATAACGGTTACAGATATAAAAGAAACAATTAGCATTGCGGGCAGTTACAAACCGGGGTCGGTGACCGTCGATGGCGAAGCAAAGCCCGACTTTGACTTGATGAAAGGTTTTGCTCTCGAAAGTCCCATCAAAGGCTCGGGTGGGACAGCGGAGATAACTTTTATTCTCACAATTTCTGACGCCCCTTCAAGTGACATAGTGTCGTCATTGTCAACTGTAACGTATAATATAAATGAAAGAGAGGACTTGGTAGAGAAGTCCAACACCCTAGAACTTTCCATTGTCAACGAAAAAATCACCTTTACAAAGACGTCGGACAAATCGGCAGTTATTAAAGGGGAAGCCTTGACCTTTACTCACGAGATAAAGAACGACGGCAATACCAAGAACACCAAATTATTCTTTAAAGACACCTTGCCTGCGGGTGTCACTTTTGACGAAGGCTCGGTTATTGTAAACGATGTCGTAAAGGCCGACTTTAACCCTGTGACAGGCTTTAATCTTGAGGACCTTGAGGTCGGTGCCACGATAAAAGTGCAATTTAGCGTAACTGTAAATTAAAAATACTCAATTTTATAGGTGCAATTTAAAAGTTTTAATAATACAATAGAATAAAATTTTTTAAATATATCATAGACTTTATTTTGTACAACAAATTGACAAAATTGGCACTTAATTTTCAAAATTAATTTAGTGCAAATTTTAAGAGCGGAATAAAATTAAAAAGGCGTTTAAATTATTAAAAAATAGCCAAAAATTAATACAAATTTTATGTGGTAAATTAAATGAAAATGTTAAAATTTCAAGCAGTATTGTTTTCGCAAGTGGGCGGTCAAAGAAGGGAATACAAAAGCACCGCCCTTGATATTCCGCTTGTAGAAAAAATGCGTTTTGTGGAGAAAAAAGTCGAAAATGTTGGTTGCCAAAAAATGATTTATCCAGAATGTTTTGACAAAGAAATCAAGGGGAAGGAGCGTTGCTTTTGTTTTTGTAAAAGACAAAAGTAACTCTTTTACGTAGATGTAATTGTTTTATTAATCGCCATATTGGTATGAGTTTTTGTTGAAGGCATAAAAGGCCTAGAAAAGTAAATTTAAAAGTAAAACAACAAAAAAATAAATTTAAAAAATATTTTATAATTTATTGAAAAGTCAAGAAAAAACCCTTGACAATACAATTATTTTATGATAAATATAATGTAACACTCAAAAAAGGGGTGTTAATTTTTTGAAAAAGGGTAAGTTATTATGAGAGAAAGAATTACACTTGCTTGTCAAGAATGCAAACAAAGAAATTATGATACTTATAAAAACAAGAAAAACGATCCTGATAGAATCGAAATGAAAAAGTATTGCAGATTTTGTAAAAAACATACAGACCACAAAGAAACAAAGTAATTTTGAGTGGAAGGTGGGTGTGTAAAGCATCAAATCGAACAAAACAAACCTTTTTTATTTTAGGTTGATAAGGAGTTTTTTATGGCAAATGTCGAAGAAAAGAAAGAAGAAGTCTTGACAAAAAAAGAGTTGAAAGCACAGGCAAAACTTGAAAAGCAAAAAGAAAAAGAGAAGAAACAAAAGGCTAATGCTAAAAAAGAGAAGAAGCCGGGTCTTTTTAAAAAATTGAAAGATTCTTGGAGCGAACTCAAAAAAGTCACTTGGCCAACGTTTGGCAATGTCGTCAAAAAGACGGGCGTTGTTATTCTTGTTGTCTTGTTGTTTACCGCTGTTTTATTTGGGATAGAGTATGGGCTTGGTAGCCTTTACAAACTTCTTTTGGGTTAGTGAGGTGAATGGTGGAAGAAGAATTGGAAGCAAAATGGTATGTTTTGCACACATATTTGGGATATGAGCAAGTCGCAAAAGACAATCTCGAAGTTGTTGTAAAAAAATACAATTTGGAAGATAGAATTTTTGACATCGTCATTCCTATGGAAGAAGTCATCGAAGAAAAAAACGGCAAGAAGAAACTTGTAAGCAAAAAAATCATGCCAAGTTATCTTTTTGTTAAGATAAAATATGCCGATGACCTTTGGCACAACATCACTCGTACTCGTGGTATTACGGGTTTTGTGGGACCAAAAGGACGTCCACTTGCAATGACGGAAGATGAGATACGAAGAATGCATCTTGAAAAGTCCAATGTCGACGTCAATGTCAAACCAAATGACAAGATTGAAGTCATTGACGGGCCACTTGCTTCTCTTGTAGGCACTGTTATAAGTGTTGATGCGGAAAATCATAGATGCAAGGTAAGTGTGGAGATGTTCAGTCGTGACACTTTGGTCGACCTTGATTTTTCACAAATTAGAGTTGTGTAAAATGTGTTGACGTTGTGTCAAAAATTATTAGTTTGCTTGAAATTTAGAGCAAAATAAAATTAGGTAATTTCTGCTTTTTGCAGTGTTACATTGCTTTTATAAGCAATTATATCGAAAGGGTGACTTTTCGAAGTAGCGGGCAACCGCTAGACGTGGGAGAATGTAAATCTTTATACATTCGGCAAACCACTTATGCCAAATAGGAGGAAAAAATGGCAGATAAAAAGGTTA
The DNA here is from genome assembly GCA_963636895.1 of Oscillospiraceae bacterium. Taxonomy (GTDB): domain Bacteria; phylum Bacillota; class Clostridia; order Christensenellales; family UBA1242; genus UBA7862. The sequence continues at coordinate 5,930 of CAVHMC010000056.1, forward strand.
AGGCAGTTGTTAAGTTGCAACTACCAGCCGGCAAAGCAACCCCGGGACCACCAGTTGGTTCGACACTAGGGCCTCATGGGATTAATCTTGCTGGATTTACAAAAGAATTTAATGACAAGACGGCAGACAAGGCAGGGCTTATTATTCCTGTAGTCGTCACAATCATGGAGGATAGGTCGTTCTCTATGGTTCTCAAAACTCCACCAGCGGCGGTTTTGATTAAAAAAGCGTGCGGGATAGACAAAGCAAGTGCTGTTCCAAACAAAACAAAAGTCGCAAAAATAACAAAGGCACAAGTTAGAGAAATCGCTGAAACAAAGATGCCAGACTTAAACGCTTCTTCAATTGAGAGCGCTATGTCTATGGTAGAAGGCGCTGCTCGTAGCATGGGTGTCGAAGTCGTAGATTAATAGGGGGCAATTATGAAAACAGGAAAAAGATATAAAGAAGTTAGCGCCCTTGTTGATAGAGCGACAACTTATGAGCCACAAGAGGCTATTGATTTGGTTATAAAGACTGCAAAGGCAAAATTTGACGAGAGCGTCGAACTTCACGTCAAACTTGGCGTCGATGGCAGAAGTGCTGACCAACAAGTTAGAGGCACCGTTGTTCTTCCAGCTGGTACTGGCAAAACCAAGAGAGTGCTTGTTATCGCAAAGGGTGACAAGGCTGACGAGGCTACAAAGAACGGGGCAGACATTGTCGGGGCAGAAGAAATTATTTCAAAAATTCAAGGTGGTTGGCTTGATTTTGACGTGTGTATCACAACTCCTGATATGATGGGCTTTGTGGGGCGTGTCGCAAAAGTTTTGGGACCTAAGGGCCTCATGCCAAACCCAAAGAGCGGGACAGTTACAATGGACGTCAAAAAGGCTATTGCTGACGTTAAAGCTGGTAAAGTCGAGTATAGACTTGACAAAACCAATATTATCCACGTCGGCATTGGCAAAGTAAGTTTTGGTACAGAAAAACTTATGCAAAACTACGAAGCCATTATGTCCGCTATCGTCAAGGCAAAACCTTCTGCAAGCAAGGGAACATATCTCAAGAGTATTACACTTGCTTCCACGATGGGACCTGGCGTCAAGACAACTTATAAAATGTAAGTTGGTGGTTAAATTTTTAACAAATTAAACTAAAAACAAATCTTATTTTAATTAGAAATTATTTTTAATTGATAAGGTTTGTTTTTTTGTTGTGACCTTTCATTTTTTATCTTTTTTGCTGTTAATTTTAATTGTTATAATTTTTATTTTTATATTTTTAAT
>CAVHMC010000057.1:0-7148 GCA_963636895.1 Oscillospiraceae bacterium
GTGTTTATTTAATATAACTATTTAGCGTTATTATTTGTATTTAGTTGTTAAATTATTTTAAATTTAGTTTAAAATAATTAGCTTAAAATAAAATAATATACTTTAGTTTAACCTTTTTATTATTTTTCATCATCGTCAGTCACAAGTGCTTCTGTTGTGAGCATAGTTGTCACGACGCTTACGCTATTTTCTAGTGCGGAAATGGTCACTTTTGCAGGGTCAATAACCCCCATTTTAAGCAAATTTCCAAATTTTCTCGTCAAGGCATTGTATCCAAAATTTTTGCAATAATTTTTGTCAATTTTTGCCATAATTTCGTCAGCGTTTTCGCCCGCATTTGTCAAAATTTGTCTTAATGGGGCAGTTAAGGCTTTTGCAACAATCTCAAACCCGATTTTTTCTTCTTTATTTTTGCACAATTTTATTTGTTTTGTCAAAAATTTCGACATTTGATAAAGGGTTACACCACCACCGGCAACGATTCCTTGCTCGAGAGCCGACGTCGTGGCAGAAAGTGCATCTTCTATACGCAACTTTTTCTCTTTTTGCTCAATGTCGGTCGTTGCACCTACCAAAATTGTGGCAATTCCGCCATCAAGATTACTCAACCTTTTTTGCAATTGCTCTTTGTCAAAGTCAATATTGCACATTTCTATTTGTTCGTGTATGTTATTTTTTCGCCTTTCAAGCCTTTCGTTTTGCTTATTTGAGGCAATAAGTAGGGTAGTGTCCTTTGTGATTTTCACATTTTCTATGTCTCCAAGGTCGCCTATCTCCATTTGCGAAAAATCTTTTTCGCTCCCATTTGTCACCACTATTGTGTTTGTCAAACATGCAATATCTTCCAAAACCGCTAATTTTTTATCCGCATAAAAAGGTGCTTTGACTACGGCACATCTAAAAGCCCCCCGCATTTTATTTACAACAAGGGTTGAAAGTGCCTCGTTTGAAATATCGTCGCAAACGATAAGCAAAGGTGTGTTTACGCTCATAATTTTCTCTAAAAGGGGCAAAATTTGGTTAAAATTGTCGATTTTCTTGTCGGTAAGTAGCACTTTTATATTTTTTTCTTCAAAAATACCTTTGTCCATGTTTGTCGCAAGATATGGCGTCACAAGCCCTGAGTCGATAGACATTCCTTGGCTCAAAATCAGTTCAGTTTTGCTCGTTTTGCTGTCCGAAAGTCCAATATTGCACGAGTTGTTGCATAGATATGCCTTGGCTATAAGTCCGCCAATTTTCTTATTTTGGGAAGAAATCGTCGCCACGTTTTCGATGTCTTGACTTCCTTCAATTTTTTTAGATAGTTTCTTTATTTTTTCTACAACTAGGTCTTTTGCTCGAGTTATTCCTTTGTTTATAAGAATTGGGCTATATTCAACAAGGTTGCTTTTTACCCCAAAATTTAGCATTTCTTGTGCCAAAACGATTGCTGTTGTTGTTCCGTCTCCCGCTAGGTCGTTTGTCTTTTGGCTTACTTCTTTTATGAGTTTGCATCCCATATTTTCAAAGGTATCACCCAATTCAATCTCTCTTGCGATGGTCACTCCGTCATTTGTGATAAGTGGTGTTGCGTATTTTCTATCAAGCACCACATTTTTACCTTTAGGTCCTAAGGTCAACTTTACCACATTTGCCAGTTTGTTTACTCCCTCAAGAAGTTTTTGCCTAGATTCTTTTTCAACTAAAATTTTTTTCATATTCTCTCCTTCATAATTACATCAATTTGTCTTAAAATCACGTATTCTTCGCCGTTAAGATTAAATTGCACAGCGGTGTGTGGCTCGTAGTATATTTTGTCACCGATTTCAATTTGCATGGGGACGAACACCCCGTATTCGTACGCACCATTTCCCACACTTTCAACTTTTGCTTGGCAAAGAGTGGGCGACTTGTTGTCGTTCAAAATCAAGCCACTTTTTGTCATGTTTTGTGCTTCAATTTTTTTTGCAAGCACTCTATCAAACAACATTTCCATATTTTTCTCCTTTTTATCATACGAATTGCACTTTTTTCATAAATATTAATGCAACCATATTCATTTTAATTTATATATAGAGCGGTTTTCAAAAAAAAGTGTCAAAATTTTCAAAAAATAATCAAAAAAATATAAGATTTAGGTCAAAAAAGCATAAAATTAAGCAAATTGTGTTTGTTTTTCTTTTTATTTTGATAGATTTGCTCGTTGTTTTTAATTTGTCCGACATTTTTTCTTCAATAATTACTCATCAAAATAGCATTTTTGCTAGCGACAAGATAGAATTTAACTCGTTTTCCTTTTATTGCGTTTCCTTAAAACGTTTTCAAGTGGAACTCGACGCTCAAAATTATGGGAAAGGCATATCAAAAAAGGGTGCAATGGGGCGGGTTTATCAAAATGGCGAATACTACGTTTTTGCCAACATTTATCCAAATTTGATTGAGGCACAAGAGATAAAGGAAAATTTGATGGAACTAGGTTACGACAGTCGCATTGTAAAATTTTCTATCCCGTCAATTTCCTTAAATTACAAGGGAAAAAACAAGACATTTTTTTTAGATTGTTTTAATTTTTTCAAACAAACCTCAACAACGTTGTGCAATCTTAGCATAGATTTTGATGGAAAGACCATATCTCGGGCAACTTTAAATGGAAAAATCGCTCAAATTTTGAAAGAAGCGACCTCTTTTATGACTTCTTTGTCAGAAATAAACTCGAAAACTGACGAGCAAATTGTCCAAGTTTTGCAAGAAACTTTTGAAAATTTTTGTGCTAAATTAAAAGAAAATATTGTGGTAGAAGACAACTTTGCGACATATTCGTGCCAACTAAAAAATACTATTTTTGATTTGGTGGTGTTGCTTCAACATTCATTTATTGCTTTTTAGCCTTGTTTTGCTTGCCAAAAATGTGTGATTTTAGTAAAATATTTACATGAGTTTAGATAAAAAAAATAGTGGACGTATTGTTGTGATTACTGGTGCGTCAAGTGGTATTGGCTTAAAAGCAAAAGAATTTTTTGAGAAAAACGGAGACGTTGTTTTAACTCTTGCTCGCACAAATAGGGAAAATTGTGACAATTTTTTTATGTGTGACGTGTCAAACGATGACAATGTGAAGCAAGTTTTTGAAGAGATAAAGAGCAAATTTGGCAAAATTGACGTACTTGTCAACAATGCTGGTTTTGGCGTGTCGGGTGCAATTGAACTCACACCTTTTAGTGATATAAAAAAGATTGTCGACGTCAATATTATAGGCGTTGTGAGTTGCACGAGATATGCTTTACCGTTGATGTCGCGTGGCGGGAAAATTATCAACGTTTCTTCCGTTTGTGCTATGTTTCCATTGCCTTACAGGACTTTTTATTGCATGACAAAATCGGCTGTAAGCAGTTTCTCTTATGGCTTGCGTATGGAATGTAAGCCACTTGGTATTGAAGTCGCATGCGTTTGTCCGGGCGACACAAAGACAAATTTTACCAAAAATCGTGTCAAAATTTACGATACAAATGATAGGTATGGAGATAGAATTTTGCAAGCAACAAGCGGAATTGATGGTAGGGAAGACAAGCGTATGGACGCAAATACGGTCGCAAGGGTTATATTCAAGTTGTCCAACAAGCGTTCGCTCCCTTGTCAAGTTATCGTAGGGGGAAAGTACAAGTTTTTACATTTTATCATGAGATTTTTCCCACTTAATGCGTTGTTGAAGGTTACCGAGAGACATTTTGGCGGTCATAAAAAACAAAAGAAAAATATAAAAGGAGATATAGAAAATGGCGGATAATCTATATTTTACAGAGGCAAAGGAGACTGTTTTGAGGTTTATAACCAAGGAGTACGTCAGCATGCCCGAAAAACTTGTCACTATGCTTATAAACAACTTTTATAGGTTTACAAGTTACGAAGAAGAAAGCAAGCAAATAAAACCGCGGATATTTTTCACGTCAAATATTGATATGATAAACAAAAATATCCCCAATTGCTACAAATTGCAACTTTTTACCGATGACGATGAGCAACTTTTCAACTCTCGTCTTAAGTCTCTACTCGTGTTTTGCCTAAACGACTGGACTGTGTACATCGAGTACAAGGACAACAAGTACAACTATGGCATTTGCAAGGTTTTCAATAGCATTAAGGAAAAGCCACTTGCCGAGCTCATTTTTGAAAACGAAAATCTTTTGAACACCGAGAAATTTAGCCTTATTTATCTCGACACCTTGAGTTCGTACGCGATAGGTTTGCGGGGAATTAAGGGCGGAAATATCATAATAAATTTTTCAATTAATGACACAAATTTTTTGAATAGGGAAAATGTTATCAAAAGGTTTGTCAGTGCGTCTTTTTCCAAACTCAAAACAACAAAAAATAAGTTAAATGAGATAAAAATTTTGTACGAAAATATATTGAAACGTGCAATAAACGATATTCATGGGGCAATTTGCGTTGTTGTTGACAAAGATTTTAAGGACCCAAAGGGGTATTTTTCCGACGGAGTGTGGCTCAATGAACCTATTGAGTTTTCAAAGACCTTCCTTATGACGCGGAGTTATTCGGAAGCAAAACTCACCAATATTGCCGAACTTTTTATTGCGATGCTAAATTACGACGGCATAACCATTGTGGACAATATCGGGAGAATAAGGGCGTACAACGTCTTTGTAAAATCTGACAAATTAACCAAAAAAAATGTCACTGGTGGGGCAAGAAAACGTGCTGCTTATGCTATAATTAATAGCGGAATGAAGAAAATCGTGGGTGTGTATTTCCATTCGCAAGATGGAGAAATCTTTTATGAAGAGGTTAAAAAGTAAATGAATATATCTTGGGATAAAGATAAAAACAAATCTAATATTACGGACTCGACTTTTAAAGAAACTATTGGTGCAGGTGCCGAGTTTTGTGCTTTGAGTGACGAAGATAGGGACTTTATAATCACATCTTTTAATGCAAAAATGTACAATTATGTCGTTGAATATGTCTACAACAAGGCGGTAAAAGTCTTGCAAGATACGATTTTTTCTATGGGGGAAGAACTCGTCGTCGGCATTATTCATTGGATTGATAAAACAGTTATTTCCAACTTTTTTGACATCTTTGTCTTGCGTCTTGCGTACGATTTGGACTTAATTTCGCTAGACCAAAAGATTGCTATGATTGAAATCGTAGAATATTTGCAATCTAAAAAAGAGACTTTTGACGAGAGTGAGGACCTTAACAAAGAAAAAACAAAATATTACATAATGCAACTTTATGAGGGAATATTGACAAAAGATTACACTGATTTTAAGAACAAAATTTCCGAATTGTTGGACAATCTTAAAAACAAAAATATCACGCTTGACTCTAAGGAATATAAGGACATGCTATCTCTCATAAATAATCACAAAAATTTGCTCCTTAGGATAATTTTTGCACTTGTGAGACTTGATGGAGACGACGGCAAAACAAACAAAATTCTTGTCCAAAACATGAAAAACTTGATTGTTGAGTTGTGGGATATGGCAAGTTTAAATGACAAAAAGTTCCTTGGCTATTACTTGAAAACCATTCTGGCTGACTCATCGGTCGGCAAATCTTTTGCTTATATTTTCGAAGATATAAAGATTAATGATTTCTCGACCGACCTATCGGTCATAACAAATATCTTGAAAGCATGCCAAGATATTTTGTCAAGCCATTACAGTCTTAGCCATCAAAAAGACGAAGTGCTAGGTCTTATCAAACTTAGCGAAATAAAAAGTTATCCAAAATTTTTCTTAAGAAGTGTTATAACTCCAAGTTTGCTTACATATATTGGAAATAACAACGGGGTTAATAGCGAGGCACGTGAGTATGCGGACAAAATTTTATCGCAAATCTCGTCTGACAAATGGACATTTTATTTCAAGAATTTCTTTGTTGCCGACGATTTTGTTTTGATAAATTTGTTGACTGTTCCTACTTGTCTAAAAGACTTTTGTTCTATTATCAAAAAAGCAGGTGTCCTTGAAGACGAAATTGACGACGAAGACGTAAAATCATTCCTTTCCGCTTGCAAAAAAGGTGATTATGGTACACTCACAAATATCGCATTTAAACTCGTTTCTAATCAATAATATAAAAGGCAAATTTAATGAAAGAATTGTATATTGACGAAATAAATGAACTTGCAAAAGAAAATGTTACAAAACTTATTTCTTTAGCGGAAGATGAATATGTAAAAAGTTTGCAAAAAACTGCTCAAAAAATTGTAGACAAAGGGATAAAAATTGTGCTTATCAGCGGGCCTAGTTCCGCTGGCAAAACTACATCTAGTTTTAGGCTCCAACAAGCGTTGATGCGTCTTGGAGTGACTTCGCACGTGCTAAATATGGACAATTTTTTTATAGATAGGTACATGTTGCCTTTGAGAGACGATGGGGAACCTAATATAGAAGATATTTGTGCCCTTGACGTCGATACAATAAGACAATGTCTTGGCGAAATTTTGCAAAAAAACGAGACAAAAACTCCCGAATTTGACTTTGTCACCCATACTCGCAAAGAAAAATGGGTTGATTGTGTTTTGAAAGGCAATGAAATTATCATTATGGAAGGTATCCACGCACACAATCCACGCATTGTCGAAGGGCTTGACGCTCATAAAATTTTCAAAATCTACCTTGATTGCGACTCCCAAATTGTGATAAGAGACTATGACGTGCTTTCTTCCAAGGAGATAAGGCTTTTAAGACGAATGATAAGAGATGAGCGGGATAGAAAAGTGCCATATCTCGAAAGTATCGAAATGTGGCAAGAAGTGTGTAAAGGGGAAGACAAAAATATAAAGCCTTTCAAACCTTTTGCCGACGTGGTTATCGACACGTTGCACTCCTACGAGTTGTTGCTTTACAAAGATGTCGTTGCAAGCAAAATCAAAAAATTTGATAAAGACAAAACTATTGCAAAATTTTTGACAATTTTTGACTTTTGCTACACCGTTGACGAAAATCTTGTCCCAAAAGATAGCCTTTTGCGTGAGTTTATTGGCAAAAAAATTGAAAAACAATAACAAATCTCAAATAAGCAATAATTGTAAATCGACAAAAAAATCAATAAGGAAGTAAAAAAATCGTAAAAAAATATATTACTTTTTTGATTTTAAACGAAGAATAATCTCAAAAGGTACATACGAAGCATAAAAG